>NZ_JAOARI010000012.1 GCF_025210605.1 Halodesulfovibrio sp.
ACTTTTGCTTTTTAACAATTTTGTAAAAAACGCGATGTTTTTGTTTGGATAAAATTGTCATATTTACAAAATTGTCAAAAATGAGTTTTTTACATTGCCTTCAAAAATAAAAAAAGGGCAGTCTCAATTGAGACTGCCCTTCGTATTGGTATCGTAGTAGATAGTACTACAAAAGACTTCCCACCAGTTCACCGAATGCTTTACAGCCTACGGTTGTGGCATTTTCCATTTGATCTGCAAGGTCACAGGTCACAGTCTTTTGAGAAATAGCCTTACTTACTGCGGTATGAATTGAGTCAGCGGCTTCTGTCCAGCCCAAGTGCTCAAGCATCATGGCACCGGAAAGGATAAGGCTGCCGGGGTTTGCCATGTCTTTTCCTGCAATAGTAGGAGCTGTACCGTGTGTAGGCTCAAAGAATGCCAGATCGTCTGACATATTCACACCCGGAGCAAGCCCGAGACCGCCTACCTGCGCTGCTAATGCATCAGAGAGGTAGTCCCCGTTAAGGTTTGTTGTGGCAAGAACTGAGTATTGTTCAGGGCGGATAAGCGCTTCTTGAAACATAGCATCCGCAATGCGGTCTTTCACAACAATTTTTCCTGCTGCTGGTGCATCTTCTGTCGTTGTCTGTTCTGCAAACTCTTCTGCTGCAACATCATAGCCCCACTGGCGGAATCCACCCTCAGTGTATTTCATGATGTTTCCTTTATGCACAAGGGTTACGCTTGGCTTACCTTGAGCCACTGCGAATTGCAGCGCCTTACGCACAAGACGTTTAGAACCGTTCGGGGTAATCGGCTTTAAACCTATCCCTGCATCAGGACTGACAGTAACACCAAGCTCATCGCGGAAGAAAGCGATAAGGCGTTTGGCTTCGTCGCTGCCGGACTGGAATTCGATACCGGCATACACATCTTCTGTGTTTTCGCGGAATACAACCATATCAACAAGATCAGGACGTTTGACGGGTGACATAATGCCTTCATAGTACCGGATAGGACGAATGCAGGCATATAAATCAAGTGTTTGGCGCAGGGTTACGTTAAGACTTCTGAACCCTTTTCCAACAGGCGTCATGAGTGGGCCTTTCATGGCAAGCTCGGCACTCTGCAACGCAGTTATGGTATCCTGCGGCAGATATTCGCCTGTTTCCTTAAATGCTTTCTCTCCGGCAAGAAGCTCCTTAAATTCCAAGGAACGTTCCTTACCGTACGCTTTTTCAATCGCAGCATTAAGAACCGGACGTGCGGCTTCCCACACTTCTTTGCCGATTCCATCGCCTTCGATAAAATACACTGTTTTTTGCACGGATGAACTCTCCTTGTTACATGTAAAAATGTAGTTTGATCGGGAACGATAGCCCGAACTGCCGGAGCTTTGCAAGAGTTCTAAAAGCACTATTTCACTGTTTTTACACAATATCCTTAATTTATTACAAAAATGTAAATATAGAACATGCGTAAAAAGAAGCCTCTGAATATCATCCAGAGGCTTTCATTATTTTGTATGACCAACGCGCAACAGCGCTTTGATCTATTGAGTTATTACTGCTTGTTTTCATGGTCTAAAGCAATTTCAACTGCTTCAGAGTATAAATCAAGCGGCAACGCTCCACGGATAAGGATGTTGTTTACAAGGAAATACGGTGTGCCTTCAAGTTCAAGCGCTTTTGCGTCTGCCATATCTTGTTCAATAATGGCGTTTACGGCATCGGTGCGCGCTTCTTCAGCAAGCTTTTCTGGATCAAGCCCAACTTTTTTAGCAGCCTGTTTCATAAATGGCTCACCTTCTGCCATGAGTTTTTCACGGTTGGCGAAAAACTCATCATACAGCTTCCATGCTTTTGCGGAATCCAAATTGTTTGCCGCTACAAAGTACTGAGAAGCAAGATGGGCGTTGTCGTGAGAAGCAAGCGGATAGTTTTTGAATATAAGGCGAACTGTTTTGCCGTAATGTGACATAAGGCTGTTTAATGTGTACGCTGCCCGCTCACAGTAAGGGCAGGTAAAGTCAGAAAAAGCAACGATAGTAATAGGTGCATCTGCATTACCGCGAATAGCGCGTCCACTTAAGGCGACATTTTTAGGAACAGCTACATCTTGCTTCCATTGTTTTTTCATGGCTGCAATTTTAGCTTTCGAGTTACCTTCGCGCAGCGCCAACAGAACCTGCTCGCTGTTTTCTCGGACTATATCGAGTAAAATATCCGGATTCTCGCGCAGGATAGATTCTATTTGAGCCTTCAGCTCGTCGTTAGCATCAGCAGAAGCTGTCTGTGGGATAAGAAGCAGTAATGCGAATACTGCCATAAGAATTCTTTGAACCATGCATCCTCCGGACCGGTCTTTCAGAAAGTTTAGGGGCACAAAAAAGAATTGCCGTGACAGGCGAACTGAGTTGAGTAGTACCAAGTGACTGCATACTCGAAAATTAGTGTACTGTCTGTTCAAACAACTACAACGGCAAAAGGCATATTTTTCGTTATGCCGTATTGCTTTATAGTGCAATAAACCTGAGGTTACAGACAATACTATTCCTTCGTCCGCCATTTGTTCATACAGCGCATTTTTTTTCAAGTTAAAATATAATGCTGGACGGTCAGTATACTAAAGCTGTCACCATAACTGCAAGTAATATCAAATTGCAGTGCACTTACAAGTCAGTTATAGAGCTTCAATACCGAATAAATAACGATGCCAACCAAGGGCATCGTATACCGCCATACGATTGCAAGGAGACAGGGACATGCGTAGAACTCCCATAGTTGATGCACTACAGGCAGAACAGGCTGCCAGTGAAATTAAAATTTGTGGCTGGGTGCGTACCCGCCGTGACGCCAAAGGCTTTTCTTTTCTTGAGTTGAATGACGGCTCCTGTCTCAAAAACTTGCAGGCTATTGTCGATGAGTCAGTTCCTACGTACGAAATTATCAAAGGCATAACCACTGGTGCAGCTGTAGAGGTTATCGGTGAACTTGTTGCTTCCCCTGGCAAAGGGCAAAAATGGGAAGTACGCGTAACGGAACTTAAAATGCTCGGTGCTGCGGATGCAGACGACTTCCCGTTACAGAAAAAACGTCATTCCGATGAATTTCTGCGCCAGATTGCTCACCTTCGTCCACGCACAAACAAATATGGTGCAGCATTTCGTATCCGTTCAGAAGCATCCTTTGCCATACATAAATTTTATCGCGACAAAGGCTTCTTTAACGTCCACACACCAATTCTCACAGGCTCTGACTGCGAAGGTGCGGGCGAAATGTTCCGTGTTTCTACCTTGCCAGCAACCGGCGTAGAAGCTCCAAAAGAAGGCTCTGTTTTTGAAAACGACTTCTTCGGTCGTGAAGCAAACCTTACAGTATCCGGTCAGCTTGAAGCAGAACTGCTCGCTATGGGGCTTGGTAAAGTTTACACCTTCGGACCAACATTCCGTGCTGAAAATTCCAATACGCCGCGCCACGCAGCAGAATTCTGGATGATTGAGCCAGAAGTTGCCTTTGCTGATAATGAAGACAACATGGATCTCGCAGAAGAAATGACCAAGTATGTAGTAAAACACATTCTAGATAACTGCGCAGATGACATTGAATTGTTCGCAAAATTCGTCGACAAAGAGTTGATGGGACGCCTCGAAAACATCATCAACGAGCCGTTTGCGCGTGTAACGTACACAGAAGCTGTTGAGTTGTTGTTAGCTGCGAAGAAAAAGAAATGGGAATTCCCAGTTGAGTGGGGAATCGACCTTCAGACAGAGCACGAACGCTACCTCGCAGAAGAGCATTTCAAAAAGCCTGTCATTGTATACGACTACCCTAAAGACATTAAAGCATTCTACATGCGCATGAACGACGACGGAAAAACCGTTGCCGCCATGGACGTGCTTGTACCACGTATCGGTGAATTAATTGGCGGTTCACAGCGTGAAGAACGTATGGATGTTCTTCTCGAACGCATCAACGAAATGGGACAGAATCCTGAAGATTACTGGTGGTACACCGATCTTCGTCGCTTCGGTTCCGTGCCGCACGCTGGCTTCGGCATGGGCTTCGAGCGTTTGCTCATGCTTGTAACTGGCATTACAAACATTCGTGACGTAATCCCGTTCCCTCGCACTCCGCAGCATATTGAATTTTAATCGCTAGAAGCGGTCAGTACGCAAATATTACAGCAAAGGGTGGAAGGTTTCTTCTGCCCTTTTTGTTGTTTGAGTTACGACTATTTTCTGAGGGGAGAGTGTCTCCGACGGCGCTGCCGCGGGCTTTAAGAACCTTTTTCGAAGAAAGGTCTCAACGTTCCGTTACCTTGTGCCTTCGGCGACCAGAGAACCTTCTTGAAAGAAGGTTCTCTGGACTCTCCCAGAACTTTTACCCGCGAGGCCAGCACGTTTTTTACACCACCTCGCGGCTTACGCCTCACTACCTTTCCTTATCCTTGTATACTGTTGCATCATGAGTCCTTTTGATGCGAGCCTATTCAAAATCAAAATAGTACATGCAAAAGGCTGTCCTACATATGAAGGACAGCCTTTTTGTTTAAACTAGCTTTGCTAAGCCGTACAGAGACATATGCGACGGGGTGTCCTCGCATAATAAAAAGTTTTGAAGGGGGGCTGGGGGAAACTTTGCAAAAGTTTCAGCCCAGCCGTCGGAGACAACAAACTACGGCACGCCGTTGGAGACAATAATCTTCAGGGATAACTATTTATTTCCCTGACAACGTCCAGCGTATGCTTTGGCAAGTCCGCCAGTAGACGTTTCGCGATAGAGGCTTGGGAGGTCGTGCCCTGTCTGTTTCATAACGTGGACAACTTCATCAAAAGTTATGTGGTGAGTTCCATCTGAAAGTATTGCCATTTGCGCGCATGAAAGAGCACGAGTGGCAGCACAAGCGTTGCGTTCAATGCAAGGAATTTGCACCAGACCATCAACAGGATCGCATGTAAGTCCTAAGTGATGTTCCAGTCCCATTTCTGCTGCATATTCAATCTGCCGTAATGTTCCACCAAGCAGTTCGGCTGCTGCGCCCGCTGCCATTGCACACGCTGAGCCGACTTCACCCTGACAGCCAACCTCTGCGCCAGAAATTGACCCATTAAATTTAATAACATTTCCGAACAGTGCTGCTGTTCCTAAAGCACGAAGGATATCAATGCGCTTCAATTGCTGTTGTTCTTGCAGGTAGTACAAAACAGCGGGAACTACACCGCTCGCGCCGCACGTCGGTGACGTTACGATAATACCGCCCCCTGCATTCTCTTCTGAAACAGCAAGTGCGTAGGATGTAATAAGCCCTGTTTGCTGCATCTCATCTGATGCGTTGCGGCATCGTCTATGATATCGCCATGCCTGTCTGCTTAGCCCGATGGAACCCGGTAAAACACCTTGGTTTTCCAACCCGCGCTTTACAGCCGTTTCCATTGTCTCCCAAACAGTATCAAGGAACGTGAATATTGATTCCCCTTCGCACTCCACTACATATTCCCAGTATGTAATGCCTTTCTGCGAACAGTACTCCATAATATCTTTGACTGTTGTTAACGGGTAGACAGCGTCGCTTTCTTGCTCTTTATCACCAAGCTCCCGGATTGCACCGCCGCCAACGCTGAAGAATGTGCGAGATCCTAACAGGGTGTCCTGTTCGTCAAACGCTTCGAATTTCATAGCGTTTGGATGTTCCGGCAAGCATGTTTCAGGGTGCCATTTAACCTGAGTGTACTCTTTGCCGAGCACTTCCAGTACAGCTTGATCTGTAAGGTGACCTTTTCCTGTTGCTGCAAGGCTTTCGTACAGATGAACTACGTACCTGAAGGCATGCGTGTACTGTTGTAAAAAGAGTTCTGCCGCTCTTTTGGGTCCCATAGTGTGGCTAGAAGATGGCCCGACGCCAATTCTGTATAATTCACGAATGGATTTCATACCTACTCATCTCCATTTCAAATGTAGAATTGTCTGCCGCTACGACCCCAACATTGCGGTTTAACAATTTTTTACATTTTTTGAAAAAGTATTTTTTCCTACTCAACCCCAGAGTGTTGCACACAATCAAAATTGCGCTCGAGAAGCAAGCTTTTCTAAAACGTTTTTCCTATCTTATTAGAATAGCTAAACACTGTTCACTCTTCGAGGGTAAGTAATCCCTGCCGTAAATAACAGTATGATGGCGAAAAAAGCAATCTTTACTCCTAATAAGTGAAGATAACAGTAGCACTCTCACTAGTGTTTGCAGCTGTTTTATGCAGTGCTGTTATTCATGTAATTGCCTGATTTAGCTTGCAAATTGCAGAGCTTGAGATTAGGTGAGTGCTACTTCATTTTTCAAAATTGACCAGATGAATATAGGTCGAAACGGTGATGAGAGTCTAAGGGGAAAGGCTGCTTGTCATTAACTTGCATTAGGAGAGAATGTGACTCGTCGCGTAATCAAACTCATTGTTATCTGTACTATGGTATTAAGTGCTGTTTCTGCTCAAGCAGCAGGGTTCGGTATTTATGAATACAGTGCTCGTGCAAACGCACTCGGCAACTCTGTTATGGCTGGTAAGGCAGACCCTTCCTCAATTGCAGTTAACCCTGCACAGGTAACCCAGCTTGAAGGCACTCAGCTTGCTGTAGGTGCTACCGGTATTTACCCTTCAGCTACTGTAAAAATTGACTCACCTGCGGAAGACGCCGGTTCTTACGATGGTAAAAGCAGTGTTTGGACTATGCCGCATCTGTACGTAACTCATGCGCTTACTGATGAGCTGTACCTTGGCGTTGGCACATTCGCCCGCTTTGGTCTCGGCACTAAGTTCGATGAAGAATGGGCAGGCGCAAGTGACGTGCACGACGTACGTATCCGTTCATTCTCTATCAACCCTGTTATCGGGTACAAAGTAACTAAGAACTTCTCAGTTGCTGCTGGACCTGAAATTATGTGGTTCGATTTCCTTCTTAAAAAGAAAACCGGTCACCCTCGTGTTCCGGGTTACCTCGATACAGAAATGTCCGGTGACAGCTGGGGCGCAGGTTTCACTCTTGGTGCTCGCTACCAGTTCAATGACTGGCTTTCTGCTGGTGCAAGCTACCGTTCTGAGGTTCGTCAGGATGTTGAAGGCGACATCACAATGGATGCAGGCAGCATGCGTCTTTTAGATACTAGCGCTTCCGGCAAAATTACTCTTCCGCAGCAGATCGGCATTGGTTTCAACGTAAAACCAACAGACAAGTTGAGCGTAGAAGTTGGCGCAACTTGGATTGGCTGGAGCAGCTACAGCGAACTTTGTGTAAAGTTTGATGGCGGTCCATTCGAAAAGAAAAGTGATTACAAAGATACATGGCGCTACAACATTGGTGCTGAATACAACATCAATGATAACTGGGATGTACGTGCCAGCTATGTATACGATAACTCACCGCTTAACAGTGACAGTTTGAGTTACATGGTTCCTGCAAGTGATCGCCAGTTGTTTGGTGTAGGCGCAGGTTGGCATGATAACAGCTGGTCTGTTGACGTAAGCTACACATACTTGCTCATGGCTGAACGTTCCTTCTCTGTTCATGCTGCTAAGTCTACTGGCATGCCATACACTCAGAGTGGCGAATTTAAAGACGGTGATGCACACCTTTTGGCACTCACTATTGGCTACAAATTCTAATTTGAAGAATTCTTCAGCAGAGCTGGTTACGGATACTACCCTGTAGATGACCTTTCTAGCTTTCTGATCTTTTTTAGGCGGCTGCTCAAGAGCAGTCGCCTTTTTTAGTATTCAATACATAAGCCCCTGAACATACTCTATGAGAGTATCATTCAGGGGCTTTTTTATTCTTCGGGAAAACTGGTTATCACACAGCGAGGTACATACTTATCCTGAAGAAAGGGGTATTTGTTGCTGTTAGTTTTTACCGCAGCATTTTTTGTACTTCTTGCCGGAATTGCAAGGACACGGCTCGTTACGACCTACTTTAGGAGTTTCTCGGCGGTAGGTGTCGTGGTTTTGAACCATACCTTCAACGTAGTACCAGTTTTCTCCTTCTTTACGGAAGAAGCTATGCTCGTGCAGTTCCTGAGGTACGCCGCCGAGTTTGTAGTGCGCTACAAACTCTACTTCGCCAACTTCGTCTTCTGCGCTACCAGCTTTGGTGTCCAGAATTTCAAGTCCGGTCCATGTGATCTGTTCAGACCATTCTTTAATTTCATCTACAGAAAGGTCGCCGCGCATTTCAGGGTGCATGGAGGTTCCAAGGTATTCATACATTCCTTTTACATGAGAAGAGTAACGGGAACGCATTAAGGCTTCTGCTGTAGGTGCAGGAGTTTCGCCGGAAATAATAGGCTCACAACAGGCTGCAAATTCAAGTTCGGAACCGCAAGGACATTTGGACATGGTCACTTCCTTATATCTATTTAAAATTTTGAATATAGCTACATTGTTATTGCACAAGTGCGCATACTGCACTGTAAAAAAAGTGGGTGGCAGGCTGCTACACCATATGCAAGTTGCAAACTGTTATTTTCAAGATGATTACAGTACGCAGCTGAGTGGGTACAACATTCAATATAGTCTGGCAAGTATGCAGTATTATCCCAAAATAATTGGAACTTTATAATAGCATCTATACTTGTTTGCTGTGATATTCTTGCACAAGCACTCATCTAACGTTCCTTTCTGTATGCAGAGGGGACAAACTACGCGGCGTATAATACCCCTTTAATCAATATGGGACGATTGCAACATGCCACACGAGGTTCATCATCAGGAACGCCGGGCACTGCCACGTTACACAACTCCGTTTACAGCATCCATTGCAGAATTTGTATTTCCAATGTCTTACCAACCGGAATTTAAAGCCGAGTGCCTAGACATTACCCCAAAGGGTGCCATGCTGAAAGTGCCTTCTGTTATTTCGAAAGGGAGCGTTCAGCAGGTGAGTATTGACCTGCCTGGGTTTGAAAAAATACTGCAAACGAAACATCAATCAACATGCGATATTCCATGCCAGATTAGAGTTGTTTCCCGTGTTATATGGACTGCCATCAGCGAAGAAACTTCTACTATAGGAATAGAGTTTCTGAATATGGGAAAAAGTGCAGAACAAGCACTTGCTAGATATTTGAAAGACATGATCTCCTAATAGCTGACAGCCATATCCTGCTTTAAAGCAGGTTTTATTTTATCCAGTACGCCAATTTTAACCGTGCGTGGTGCGTGTATAATAACGGCAGCAGACAGAAAACGTTTATAGGTGGCTGTGCTTTTCATGTTCTTGAGTTATTGCTGAAAGTTGAAATGAGGGTTGTGCATTGTTTTGCAGAACCCTTCTTTATTATGTTCAGTCAATATTGATATCCAGCCGACTCATCATATTGCGAAGTACACCCTAATGTAAAAAAAATAACGCACCGCAAAATATCCCGCAGACCAGAGACTACGCCTCTTCCCTGTGAATTCCATATCGCCATGCCTGCAAAGTTATTCAATGTTCATTGACACAAATGAGTGCATTCAGCATATTTGTAATGATTCAGATATGTTGTTTATGCTCACTTTTGCCTACTATGCAGAAAAATAAAGGACGCAGTCATGGCGGAAACTCCAAGCACCCCTCGCAAACGACAAGAAATGCAGTCGCTTCTTTCCGAATCATTTAAGCAGAAAATACAACATGTTCCTGTTCAGGAAGAAGTTCAAACAGACATTCAAAGAATAATGCTTGCCTTAGGGTACGCTATTGCGCTTACCCCAACTGGAAGCACCGCCTTTACAAAACAGACTCTGTATAAAGGAATTGATGTTCGGGTCTGGATTCTTAACGAGCAGCAAAATGGTTGCCCTCATTCGTTTCTGGAAACAGTATGGGTTGGCTATTACACTCACGGTGATTTGCGTGAGATGGTAGACGACATTGAATACCCTAGACTTATGGACTATCTGCAAAAAGTTCATCCAGAAATATTCAATTTGTAAGCATCGCATTAGCTGCTATTGAAAAATAGACTCTTGTAAACAAAATATATGGTGTTGATTTATCTAAGTTGACGCCATATTTTCCTGCGGCTATGCTACCAAATCGTACTAAATTTTAAGGAGCCGCATTTCAATGCTCGATCTCAAACTTTTGCAGAAAAATCCGCAAATTGTAGCTGAAGCTTTAGCAAAACGAAACTCTTCTATTGACGTTGATGAGTTTACTAAAATTGACACACGTCGCAGAGAGCTGCTTGTAGAACTGGAGTCTCTCAAAAGCGAACGCAACAAAGCTTCCGGTGAAGTAGCTAAGATGAAACGCGCAGGCGAAGACGCATCTGAGCTTATTTCCCGCCTCGGTTCACTGTCCGATAAAATTAAAGAGCTTGATGCTGAAACGGAAACCATTAAAGCCACAATGCACGAATGGCTTATTGCTGTTCCAAATATACCACACGAAAGTGCTCCTGTAGGTGCAGACGAAGACGATAACGTTGAACTGCACACATGGGGCGAAAAGCCATCTATGTCTTTCACTCCTAAGGAACATTGGGAGCTTGCAGAGACATTGGGCGGTCTTGATTTTGAACGTGCTTCCAAGCTCACAGGTTCCCGCTTTTCCGTATTGTGGGGCTGGGCTGCTCGCTTAGAACGTGCGCTCATCAACCTGTTCCTCGACATGCAGACAACTGAACACGGCTACACAGAAGTGTTCCCGCCTGCTATTGTAAACAGCACTACAATGACCGGTACAGGTCAGCTTCCTAAATTTGAAGAAGATCTTTTCCGTTTGAATCATAAAGACTACTACCTTATCCCGACTGCTGAAGTACCGCTTACTAATATGCACTCTGGAGAGGTTTTGAGCGAAGAAGACTTGCCGCGTGCCTTTACTGCACAGACTCAGTGCTTCCGTTCAGAAGCAGGTAGCTATGGTAAAGATACAAAAGGACTGTTCCGCCAGCACCAGTTCACAAAAGTAGAAATGGTTCGCTACGCGCATCCTGATAGCTCATACGATGATCTTGAAAAAATGCGTCAGCATGCAGAAAACATCCTTCAGCGTCTTGGTCTGCACTACCGTGTAGTAACCTTATGCACTGGTGACATGGGCTTCTCTTCCGCTAAAACCTACGATATTGAAGTATGGTTGCCGGGTCAGGATAAATACCGCGAAGTTTCTTCCTGTTCTAACTGCATAGATTTTCAGGCTCGCCGTGCAAATCTCAAGTTTAAGCGTAAGGGCGCTAAAAAGCCTGAATTTGTGCATACATTGAATGGTTCCGGTCTTCCTACTGGTCGAACCATGATCGCAATCATTGAAAACTATCAGCAGGAAGACGGTTCTATCGTAATTCCTGAAGCGCTGCGTCCTTACATGGGCGGTCTGGAAAAAATTACTCCAGATATGGCAATTAAATAAAAAAACATTTTTTTTCAAAAAGTGTTTGACAATATGAGCACTCAACTATAGAACTGCACTCCTCAAACGGGTCGTTAACTCAGTTGGTAGAGTATCTGCCTTTTAAGCAGAGAGTCACTGGTTCGAGCCCAGTACGACCCACCACTGGATATAAAGACCGGAATTTCGGTTCCGGTCTCATTTATACCACCGTTTGAGTCAGGCAAATCGCTGTCAAAAATTTTAATAAAAAATGTTTGACATGAGGAAGCGAAGTCTATAAAAAATTTCTCCTCAAGAGGGTCGTTAACTCAGTTGGTAGAGTATCTGCCTTTTAAGCAGAGAGTCACTGGTTCGAGCCCAGTACGACCCACCACTGGATACATAAGCCGTATTTGCGAAAGCGAATACGGCTTTTTCGGGTGAAAGGGATGTAATATTTTTTTCTACTTTTTTTAGAAAAAATGTTTGACAAGAATCCACGGAATCTATAAACCACATCTCCGAACGGGTCGTTAACTCAGTTGGTAGAGTATCTGCCTTTTAAGCAGAGAGTCACTGGTTCGAGCCCAGTACGACCCACCACTGGATATATAAGCCGTATTTGCGAAAGCGAATACGGCTTTTTTTGTTTGCATTTTACTGTTCATATATAGAGTAGAATACCTCTAACTGATAGTTAATGAGTTGCGTTTAGCAAGAAGTGCTTTTCGGCTTGCATTTATGGCAATTAATTCGGGAGCATAAATGAATACACATGGTTTGCTCTTCTAAAATGAAAGATTTTGCCCATGAAAAATTGCTTCTTCTCCAAGCTCATTGCGCCGTCAAAAAACTACTTCGGCTCGTTTTTTGCTTTAAATTACATACGAAGCAATTTTTACCACCGGAGTGTATCATGGCACCTATCGAAGGCATCGGACAAGACGCTTTTTCTTTCAAGCTTGGCAATTTGTTACAGTCAACAACACAGAAAGCACAGGAAAAACAGGCTGTTTCAGTTCCTCAGCCAGCTCCTGCTCAAATGGCAGCACCTGTTCGTTCTGAAACAGAGGCGGCAAACATTGCCTATGGTAACACAGTAACTGCACTCGAAAATGGACAGCAGCCAGCCGGTCAAACAGGTCATGCTCTTGACCCTGCCCGTGTTGCAGCCTTGCTGGACTTTTAGTCAGCATAGTTTCAGGGAGTGTTCGCACTCCCTGAAGAAAGACACAAAAAAAGCGTATTGTCATAACAATACGCCTTGTTCACTATACAGTGCATTACTGCGCTGAGTTTTGGAGCTGTGCCTGAAGCTTGGCTGCCCCCATCTTATCCCCTGAAGCTGTCAGAGCTTTAAGCAGATTGAATTGCACTTTTCTTTTATCAGGATCAACTGTAGCGGCTTTCTTTAAGTAACGCACAGCCAGTTTAGGCTGTTTGCAAGCCATGCACCATTCTCCCATCATACGAAATATGCTGTGCTCATCAACATAGCATGAAGCAGCTTCCTTGAACGCATCAAGCGCATCATTCACATTGCCAGCTACAAGATAGCGACGTCCACGGTTCAGTGCTTTATCAAGCGTCAGCTTTCGTTTGAGCTGCTCGTGATATGATTCTGACTCCTGAGCCTTCCGCAGTTCCAAGAACAGCTTTACAAGGCTGTCGTGAACTGTTTTTTCCTGCCCCTTCGTGTAGACAAGCCCTTTAGGGAACATTGTTTTGACTTCTGAAACTCTATTCATATTGTGCAGCACTTCTTTCAGTGCTGAATCAATCGTTATTCTGTCAATGCCGGTAACTTTTCCCGTCAAAACAAGTCTGAGGGCGGCAATAACGGAAGCAGTAGCGCGCAGGACATCATGGCGCTGAAAATATGCTTTCGCACGGGCAATATGTTCTTTAGCAGCTTTGGAATCGTCTTTCATACAGTCACCTTGCAACATTTTATTGAATACAAAGCTACGATAGTAGAATAATACTGAAAGTCAAATATCATTGTACGGTATTCAGAGCATGCTATTCACAAAAGGTACACTTGCAACAAACTCTTTAAGGGAGAATCATATGGCTAAGAAACTACGTATTGACGAAGAAGAATGTATCGGTTGTGAATCTTGTGTAGAACTTTGCCCAAAAGCATTTGAAATGAATGCAGATGGCGATAAAGCCATTGTAGTAGATGAAGACTGTACGGATGATTGTGTTGAAGAATCCATTGACACATGTCCTGTGAGCTGCATCTTTTACGAAGGCTAGGTAATTTAGTCCCAAATAAAAAGCACTGCCTCAATTAGAGACAGTGCTTTTTTCTTTTTTTGTCTATTGTTGCGTCAAACACTAAGTATATTATAAAAACATTAAGAAAAGACAGCACCTTTTGCTTTACCCCAAACGCCTTCTCCTGTAGAACATCTCAACATTGTAAATATCGCATTTTTTTGCATTTGCTAAATTGTGCCCCCATCAGACGTTACTGTTGCAAAAATTATCTGTTTCTGTACCATTTTGATACGAAACAGATGGTATTGATGCGTAACGAGTCTTTTTTATTATACACCAAGGCTCTCTTCACGCTGCTTACTGTCATAGGAGCTGTTATGAATTCTGACGTTACCTTTGCTAAGCCTTTCATTAGTGCTACCAACAATGTACTTTCCACAATGGCTGGCATCACCCCGGTTCCGGGTGCTCCATTTGTAAAAAAAGATAATATTGCGTGCGGTGATGTTTCTGCAATCATTGGTCTTACAGGAGAAAAACGTGGCAGTATCTCTGTTACTTTTTCTAAAAAATGCGCGATTGCTTTGGTACGTGCGATGCTGGGCGATGATGTTCAGGATATTATTTCTGATACAAAAGATGCAGTGGGCGAAATCTGCAACATGATTTCTGGTCAAGCGCGTGCCGGTCTTGCTGAAGTAGGCATTAAGTGTGATGGTTCAACACCGTCTATAATTATGGGGGCTGACCATACTGTCAGTCATGTGACATCAAGCCCTGTTATTGCGGTGCCGTTTACCACTCCTCATGGTGATTTTACCATTGAGTTTTGTTTTGGCTAAATTGTCTTACATTACAGACAAATAGTACATATTTTCTTAAAAAACGCTCACAGTTTGCTGTGAGCGTTTTTTATTACACAGCACCAGCTCGGCTAGTTTCAACGGTTTCACGAGGTTGTAGGTTGTTTCACGCATTTTATGCACACCATTTCCACAGCCGCATGTTAGATTTTGACACTCCGTTATTACTTTTTTTTTACAACCAAACCCGTTGAGATGTCTCACTTCTAATTAATTCCATACCCTGTCTGGAAAAAAGTCTATTGCTAAAAAACTGCCAGCATGAGTATGATTTACTTCTTGCAACTGAGTAGACAAAAACGTCTACTTGTGTTTTTTATATCAATTATTACAATTAGTTATATGATATGAAGTGCTCACGCTACATATCAAGACACACACTTTTGAGGGTTATAGTATGGTATCTGCTTGGTCACGTGTTTTTGGTTTTGAAAGGGTAAGTCTTTGCGATTGGCCCGGTATGAATGCAAGCGTCATTTTTCTTGGCGGCTGTAATATGCACTGCCCAACATGCCACAACTATAATCTTGCCTGGCATAGCGACACAATGGATGTCATCCCGCAAGAAGCGATTGAGTCTTACCTGACTAAACGCGCGCGCTGGATTGACGGTGTCGTCATTACGGGGGGGGAAGCGACGATTACGCCGGGGCTTATTGACCTGATTAAGGATTTAAGAAAGCTCGGTATGCCGGTTAAAATGGACAGCAACGGCATGCGTCCCGACGTAATACACCAATTGCTCGACGAAGATCTCGTTAAGCTTTTTGCAGTTGATGTTAAAGGCCCTTATCAGAAATATCCTGTGCTTACCGGCGGTACGACATCCCCAGAAGAAGCAGCAAAAAATCTCTCTCAGATTTTTGAACTGGCAAAACAGTATCCTGACAAATTCCTGTTCCGCATTACTAAAGTGCCTGTGCTGACAGAAGAAGATATTCGGGAAGCTGAGAGCTACCTGCCGGAAGGTTTTACGCTTAAGCATCAGGAGTACGTTCCCCCAAGGAGAGAACATGCCGAAACAAATTCTGAAGCGCGACAAGTGTCTGGAGACATGGTCGCTTGAGCGAATTGCACATGCAATCCTCAAGGCACTTAAAGCTAGCGGAATTAAAGATCCGCTTCTTTCAAAGCGACTTGCACGAAAAGTTGAAATAAAACTCGGTGCAACGGAAATCGCGCCGCAGGAGTTAGTACAGGACACCATTGAGCAAGTGCTGATGGAGTCCAGCCTGTATCATGTTGCAAAGCGTTTTATTATCTACCGTGAGCAACGCAGGCAATTACGCGAACAAAAAGCTGCTTATCTGGACATCAAAGAAACCATAAATAATTATCTTGATAAAGCAGACTGGCGCGTAAACGAGAATGCGAACATGACGCATTCGTTCCAAGGGCTTATGCTGCATCTTTCCGGTACGTTGCAGGCGAAGTATGCGCTTGAAAAGTATCCGGAAGAAATTCGCCTTGCGCACGAGCACGGCTATTTCCATATCCATGATTTGTCATTCGGTCTTGCAGGGTATTGTGCAGGCTGGAGTCTGCGTGATTTACTTCTTGAAGGATTCAATCTTGAAGGTCGTTCCAGCGCGGGACCTGCGCATCATTTTGATGCCGTACTTGGTCAAATGGTGAACTTTTTAGGAACATTGCAAAATGAATGGGCGGGTGCTCAGGCATTTAACAATGTGGACACGTATTTAGCACCGTTTATCAGGAAAGATGGACTTACGTACACGCAAGTGCGTCAAGCCATGCAGAAGTTCATCTTTAATTTGAACACAACATCCCGCTGGGGTGGACAAAGTCCATTTACCAACCTGACATTTGACATTGTGCCGCCAAAGCACATTGCCAAGGAAGCTGTTATTATTGGAGGAGTGTTACAAGACTCCACCTACGGTGAGTATGTTGAAGAAATGGCGATGATAAACAAGGCGTTTCTCGAAGTTATGCTGCAAGGCGATCATCATGGACGCATTTTTTCATTTCCTATCCCGACATACAACGTCACCTCTGAGTTTCCATGGGAAACAGAAAATGGTGACCTGCTCATGCAGCTGACAGCTAAATACGGTGTTCCGTATTTTCAAAACTTCATCAATTCCGACCTTGATCCGGAAGATGTTCGCTCCATGTGCTGCCGTCTGCAAATGGATTTACGTGAACTGCGTAAGAAAACAGGCGGGCTGTTCGGTGCAGGTGATCTGACAGGTTCTATCGGCGTTGTTACTCTCAACCTGCCGAAACTTGCCTACCTTGCACATAACGAAGAAGACTTCCTCGACCTGATTACAGAATACGCAGAGCTTGCAAAAGATTCACTCGAATTTAAACGTAAGCTTATTCAGGAAAACCTTGATCGCGGCATGTTCCCGTGGTCTGCGCGATACCTGAAAAATGGTTTCAAAGCGCATTTTGCGACAATCGGTCTGGTCGGTGGACATGAAGCATGTCTGAATATTCTTGGAAAGGGTATTGAGACAGAAGGCGGTGTACGCCTGATGCAGCGGGTGCTGAATCATTTACGTGAGCTGACATCGAATTATCAGGAAGACACAGGCAACTTGTACAATCTGGAAGCAACTCCGGCGGAAGGAACAAGTTACAGACTCGCCCGTACAGATAAAAAGCTCTACGCGGACATCATCGCTTCCGGCAACGGTACTCCGTACTACACTAACTCTACAGCGCTACCTGTAGGGGCTACAGACGACGTTTTTGCAGCATTGGAACATCAGGATCAGTTGCAGCCTCTTTTCACAGGAGGGACTGTTTTCCACACATATCTTGGTGAAGCTGTGGCAGACCATGCGGCGTTGAAAAAATTCATTGTAAAGGCGTTTACGAAGACTAAATTGCCGTACATTTCCATAACACCGACATTCTCCGTGTGCAAAGATCATGGATATATTGCAGGTGAGCATTTCTCCTGCCCGACATGTGATGCAAATACTGAAGTATACACGCGCATCGTCGGGTACTATCGTCCGGTTTCTCAGTGGAATAAGGGTAAGCAGATGGAGTACGATGACCGTCTTTGCTACAACAGCGCGCCTGTTGATACAGGAGCAGCGCAGGAACAAGTTAAAGACGCCGTATAGTTCGCAACAAGTATCTGTTACTGATGGTAATCAGCTGTAGAAGATAGACGCATACTGAGCGCAAAGCTCAGACTGCATAGTACTCGCACCATACCGCATTAACCACGCATAAAAAAGTCCCATGATGTACATTCCTCGAAATCAAGGAAAGCGCATCATGGGACATTTTTTGTTTTGTAACCACAATAAATATGCCGTGCCATTGAAGCGGCATCGGCAAAAAATTATAGCACTATGTTATGAGCTACTCGCAGTTTAGGCAGTGTTGATACCCGCTTATCCAGCGGGAATACGAGCGGAAAAGGGTTGCGGCTCGGCAAAATGGATGCCCCTGCACATAGCCCCTTGGAATTCGCCAGTGCAGCAGCACCAATCGGGTCTACTCCTGTCACAGCTGACTTTTCGCTTAATGAAAGGATATTAACAACAGACCGTGCACTGGCATCGATCATGGAGCGCAAATACTTTTTGTCTGCCGCACCTGGCATAGTGTGATGAATAAGCTTGAGAGAGCTTTTCCATGGAAAAGCGCCGCAAAGTGCTACGCTGCTACGAAACACTTGTTTGCGGATGGCAAAGCCGCCTTTATGCTTATTGGTTGCTGCGAGAAGTTCGCAGTCATGATCGGTACAGGATATTTTAAAGAGTCCACGCACGCTGTTGCTGTTCCAGCGCACCATGCGGTCTGCCTGTGCTTCAATATATACGTGTCCAAGCTTACCGGCTGTCGGTGCTCCCGACATAAGGCTTGGAACATAATTATTGTGTGCCACGACATCTGCTGCCAGATGCGAAAGGTATCCGTATGCGTATGAGCGAAGCTTGGGGCTTCGCACGTTTTGTAGAAGTGTAAAGCCGGTTTCCCAGTTATGACTATGACCGGGAACAACTGTGCTGCCTTTTCCAATGAAAATGTCCGCAGAAAGAGCACCGTATTTAAAGGCGTCTTTATGCAAAGCAATGGTATGTGCAACAGAAGCAGGAAGAATAGAGAGGTTGGAAAGCAGCCATTCAGCTATGGATATGTGAACTCCCGGTCCCCATGCGTATGCGGATTCCGGAAGAAAAACAAAAGCAAAGGCAGCAACGGCTGCCAGTACCAGACACTTTTTCATAAAACCATGTCCCCCTAATGCACCTGAGGTTTCAGGCTGAGGTCATAGAGTAGTACTCGCATTCAGAATGTCAACACTTCATTTGTTGCAGTCGCCCCATAGCTTCAAAGAGGTTCTCTATAATCGTGTTGGATACCAGCATGCCGCGCTTGGTAAGGTTGAGATACCCATGACGAATTTTAACCAGACCATGTTGATGCAGGGCTGTTATCATAGGGCGAAAATCTTCCATAAAACTTCTTCCGGTGAGTTCCTTGTACGCAGCAAGGCGTAGTCCCCGTGCTGTGCGCAAACGGAGCATTACAAGCTCTTCCATGCGTTCGTACGGCGTAAGCGTTTCGGCATGTTCACCAATCTCACCACTGGTGGTTTGCTCAGCATATTGGGATAAGTCTTTTGTGTTCATCCAGCGCTGACCATTAATCGTTGATACTGCCGAAGGTCCTAAGCCAAGGTAGTCTGCGCCTTCCCAGTACCCTATGTTGTGGCGGCATTGGTATCCCATGCGCGCAAAATTTGAGATTTCGTAATGCGTGAATCCTTGCAATTCCAAAAAATCTGAGCCGTACAAAAACATTTTGCTTTGATCGTCATCTGATGGCAGCTCAAGTTCGCCGTCATCATATGCTTTTTCAAACGGCGTATTTTCTTCGATGGTAAGGCTGTAGCAGGAAAGGTGATCCGGAGCGAGTTCTACAATAGCTTTCAGCTCTTTCAGCCAGTGTGACAGTCGCTGACCGGGTAATCCCCATATGAAGTCAACGTTGATATTTCCAAATCCGCTCTGCCGTGCACGCTCAACAGCCATGATAGCTTGTTTTGCAGAATGCGGTCTCCCCAGCGTGTGGAGTAAATCTCGATTTAAGCTCTGAATCCCTAGGCTTAACCTATTAATTCCTGAACTGCGTACATCGTGCAAAAAAGTGTCTCGAAGGGCAGATTCCGGATTTGCTTCCATGCTGATTTCTGCACCGTTGCTGACTGAAAAAGTTTTAGCAACACGGTTCAGTATGGTATCAATAGCTTTGGCTGGCAGCATGGAGGGAGTGCCCCCGCCTAAGAAGATGGTCTCAACTGAAACGGTGCCGAGTCTGTCACCCCAAAGGGCGATTTCTCGCATTAAAGCATCCAGATACACTTGCAGTGCATCATCACTCAGTACTTGAGAATGAAATGCACAGTATCCGCATTTACTGCGGCAAAATGGGACATGTAGGTATAACAGCATACGTGGGAACCTAGGGATAGCAACGCAATGCGTCAAGGATTCAATTTAGCGATGTCATTTTAAATGAGGAAGCAAGCTGAAAAGCATTTCGTTTGGTAAAAGTGTCAGGATTTCGTTAGTTCATTCATTTGTGTAACCATCTTACTATACAGGGAATAGTAAAGAATATCTTAGCACTACAGCCCTACCTTCAATACACTGTCAATATGAGTACTATATTATTTTTATTACTGATATTGGCAATGTGTATTGGATGGTACGGGCATAGGATGGGAGCAATTTACGTTACGATTTTTTCAATCGTACTCGCGATCATCTGGTTTGTAAGCCATGCAACTGACCCTTTGAACATTAACCTGTAGAGGGCGTATGCATCCTGATCTTGCGCGTAAGATTAATCTTCTGCTGTTACTGCTGGTCGCGGTAGTTATGTGCGGTTCTCTCTCCGTACAATTCATTATTGGTGACTTGCCGTGTCCACTTTGCATATTGCAACGATACGCGATGGTTGGTCTTGCTATGGGACCGTTGCTTAACTTGCGGTTCGGCATCAGACCTCGCCACCTTTCGGTGACTCTCATGTTTGCCCTTTTCGGAATTGCGGTCAGTGTGCGGCAGGTTCTCCTGCATATTATCCCCGGCACTGGTAATTATGGTGCACCTGTTCTTGGTATGCACCTGTATACGTGGTCGTCACTCATATTTTTTATTGCATTAGTGGTTACTGCGCTTTTGTTACTTATCGAAGACGTATGGTCACCTCTTGATACTCCGCCGTATAACGACAAGATTGTCCATATCGGTTTCGGTTTTATGATCTTAATCACATTACCGCTTGCAGTTGTCACCTTTGCGGAGTGCGGTTGGCGTTGTCCTGATAACCCCGTGCACTATATGCTTCTTCAACCTGCTAATTATATACAGTTTCCTTAATCTATAAAAAATAAAGCCTTCTGTCTTTCAATGCTTTTTCTTCTATTATTAAAACTAATTCTCTATAAAACCTTGACGTAGATTTTTAAATGATCTTTATTGACGCGTGTACAATATGGAATGTGTTAACAATTCGGGGGCGTTTGTAAGGATTTTATGTCTATTCAACAAAAGAAAAGTACGAAAAAAGTATATCTGTCCGTTATTTTAGCAGTATTTATTGCTGCGATTACGTATGGTACAATAATATCATCACGTAACGTACAACCCGCAGAAAACACACAGCCTGCCATTTCCTCGGAAGCAACGGCACAAAATGCCGAACCGTTGCAACAGCCTCCCGCTCCACAGCCTGTTGTGGAAACCTTTAAAGGGACAATTGGTAAAGGGGCGACTGCCTCTACCCTGTTGAACCAATGGCTCTCAAAAGCGGAAGTCTATCAACTGGCATCTGCCGCAGATAAGACATTTCGTCTTACCAAATTGCGTCGGGGAAATCCTTTTAGGGTTATCACGACTGATGGTGATTTTACCCGATTCGAATATGAAATTGATAATGATACGTACCTGTCTGTTTCCAAAATAAGCGAAGGTTTTACCGCAGAGCTTAAGGACATTGAGTACGAAATTGTTACCGACCGTGTTAATGGTGTAATTACTTCCAGTCTTTACGAGGCACTGGCAGACGCAGGGGAAAAAGCCTCTCTTGCTGTCCGCATCGGTGATATCTTTGGCTGGGAAATCGATTTTATTCGTGATCTGCGCAAAAACGATCAATTCACTGTTGTTGTCGAGAAAAGATTCCGTGAAGGGAAATTTCAAGGGTACGGGCATGTGCTTGCCGCACGTTTTGTAAACCAAGGCAACGCGCATGAAGGGTACTACATGAAGGATAAGGATGGCTTTACGCAGTACTACACTGCGGAAGGTAAAAACTTGCGTCGAGCATTTTTGAAAGCTCCGCTTAAGTTTACCCGAATTTCTTCAAAGTACAGCAACCGTCGTCTACACCCGATCCTCAAGACATACCGTCCGCATCATGGCATTGACTACGCTGCACCGCGCGGTACACCAGTATCTGCTATCGGGAATGGTAAAGTGGTCAAAATTGCACGTAGCAGGGGAGCTGGTAAGTACGTAAAAATACGTCACAGCAACGGGTATGAATCTGCCTATCTTCACTTGAACCGATTTGCTAAAGGGCTCAAAGTCGGCAAAAAAGTAACGCAAGGGCAAACCATCGCATACGTAGGCTCAACAGGTCTTTCAACAGGACCGCACCTTGATTTCCGTATGAAAAAGAATGGGAAATATATTAACCCAACCAGAGCAACGAACCCGCGTGCGCCTAAAGCAACCAAAGAGCAAGTTGTTTTGCTTAAGGAAAAGGTCAAGCTTCTGCATCCGGAAGTGCCAGCCAACAATGTTGCAGAGCAGTCTGCTGACGGAACGGTATAACTGGATAGGATATTCTTAAAGAGGTTTTCGAAGCTCTGCGAGGCGGTTGTCGTCTCCGACGGCGCTGCCGCGAGCTTTAAGAACCTTTCTCGAAGAAAGGTTCTTAAAAATCTCCAAAGATTTTTATTAGCGAGGTAGCACGTTTTTTTATGCTCTCTCGCGGCTTAAGCGATACTACTTTTTTATTCTTGGGCGTTTTTTATAATAAGCCTTTTTGCTACGAACTGATTTAGAAATAGTAATGAAAAAGGCTGCTCCCATACGTGTGGGGCAGCCTTTTATATGTGCATCAGTAAGCTCAGCTAACTAGTTATAACCGAATGATAATCGGTTAAGTTCGCGGTCAAGGGGGCGTCCCCCTTGCGGGTGCAGGGCAGAGCCCTTGCCCCTCGGAGAGTCGCCGAAGGCTTCTAACAAAAAGTTTCAGCCCAGCCGTCGGAGACAACACTCTTCAAAAATTAGGCTATTCGCCGCATTTCTCTTTAAGTGCTTTTGCCAGCTCTACACCCATTTCGTAGCATTTTTTGTAGGAGTCGTGCTTTGGTACGAACTGGTTTTTCACGCCATCTACAGGCATTTCAAAGCCCATATCAGTAAGGCTTTCTGTAAGAGCTTTTACACACTCGCCAGACCAGCCAAAGGAGCCGAACGCACCACCAATGCGATTTTGTGGACGAAGTCCTTTCATGTAGGTGAGCATTTTAGCAACTTCTGGAAGGATACCGTTGTTGTGTGTAGGGGAACCGAATACTACCGCACTGGAACGACCAAGCTCTGTCATAACTGCACTGTGGTGGTCAGATTTAAGAGACATGATGCGTACTGGCACGCCTTCGCTCTCAAAGCCTTCTGCAACAGAGCGTGCCATTTTTTCAGTGGAATGCCACATGGTGTCAAAAATGATGACAGCACGTTTTTTCCATGCCTGCTCTGCAAATTCGCGGTACTTATCCATGCACCATTGTACATCCTCTTTGCCACGGAAAATTAAACCATGATCCGGTGCAAGCATATCAATTTCGATACCCATTTCTTCAATGGCATCAAGAGTTTTGAGTACTAACGGTGAGAACGGCAGAACGATGTTGTGGTAGTATTCCACCATATCGTGTTCAACAACTGCGCGGTCAACTTCATCAACAAAACGTTCAGTTGTTGAAATGTTCTGACCGAAGATATCGTTACAAATAAGCAGCTTGTCCTGCGGGATGTAGGACACCATAGAATCAGGCCAGTGAAGCATACGTGTTTCGATAAAGTGGATATCACGAGAACCGATGTTAACGGTTTCGCCTGTTTTTACCACTTCGATTGGCCAGCCTTCGGTATCAAAGTGTGCTTGCATGGAACGTTTACCGAGCGGTGAGCAGAAGATTTTTTCCGGCTTACAGAGTTCTACAAGCTTTGGCAGACAACCAGAATGGTCTGGCTCAAGGTGGTTACAAACAATGTAATCAACTTTTTCCAGCTCAGTCACATTAGACATGCGGCAAAGCATGGTATCTAAAAAATTGCCTTTAACTGTGTCGAAAAGAACAGTTTTTTCATCTTTTACAAGGTACGCATTGTAAGTAGTGCCCTGCGGAGAAAGAGAGTATCCGTGAAAGTCACGGCTTGTGTAATCAACAGCACCAACCCAAAATACGTCTTTTTTAATTTCAACAGGATGCATATGTTTTCCTTATAAGCTCACCCTGCGTACCGCACAGGGTCTTAGAGAGAAATTTTTAGCTGCGTAGAGCGCATTGCTCTTGCAGAATGTTTGTTCTGACTTCAAAAGTCGCTGTGTGCCTGTGCTAACAGCCAGATTTTAGCACAAAATATACTGACGATAGCAATGACATAGCAGATACCCAAATCGATAGCATGCAGGGCTACAGCATGTACAGAGTCAGGCATATATCAATTTACCAAAAAAAGCCCCCCTCGGCGAGGGGGGCTTGAGGATGCGTATTTACTATTCCAGTAAATGCGTGTGAATCTGTGTTGCACTGCTGTAACGGATTGTCTGCGCTGAGTGCATTACGCCGAAAATCAAGCGCGTTACAGCTGTTAAAGATTCACCTTCAGCTTATGCTGGTTCGAATTCGCTTTTAGGTGCCCCGCAAACCGGACAAAGCCAGTCTTCAGGAATATCTTCAAATTTTGTACCTGGCGCTACACCGTTATCAGGGTCGCCTTCGGCTGGATCATATTCGTATCCACAAATTACACATACGTATTTTTCCATGCTGGTATCCTTTTTTTACTAAGCTTCTGCTTTCCAGTGACCGTGGAGGTTGCAGTACTCGCGTGCTGTAACCTTTTCTGCTTCAACACAGAATTCTGCTTCTGGAGCATCGCCCGGGTTGAGGAATTTCGTGTAACTTACGCCGTCAGCAACAAGTTCAATCCACTGAATCCAGTGTTTGTCAACCATAGGATGAGGTACTTCGCCAACTTTTACGAGGTAGCCGTTCGCAGTTTTTTCAATAACAGGAATGTGCTTTTCGCGTGCTGCATCAACAGTACCTTCAACCTGAAGAACCATGTCTTCACCACAGCAAACTAAAGATGGGCCGCCACCTACGAGAATTTCAGCCATATTTCCGCAGTGCTCACATTTGTAAACTTCGAGACGATTTGGCATCGGGAGCCTCCTGATCGACATTGTAATATTTGTATTCGGGGTAAAATCGTTTTCCAATTGCCAGAAAATTTTATAGCAGCGTCACTATACACATAAAGTCATATCAGTTCAACGCGTTGAGCAGGTATATACGTGTTCCTGCTTGCCGTTGAAAAAAGATATACGCAGTTGTTATGGAATAATCAAGCTAATAATAATTATTCTTAATAAGAAAGTATGAATTTTAGCTTTTTGCATTAGATTTTATACTAGCTGTAGCAGCATTTTCTAAACAAATAAACAACAAAAGCAGATGGATATACCACCTGCTTTTGTTGTTTAACAATGTATCAAACTTGGTTCTAAAAATATGTAGAGTCGCAGTTCTGAACAGAGATACTACAAGAGAATGATGACTGAGTACTTGCGACCAGATTTCATTTCAACATATCACAACACCATAAGTAGGGTGGTGCTATGTGATACGGCAGAGTTGATAACCAAGTTACATGTTTTATTTTTTACGGTTGAGCTGATATTTGCGAACAGCCTTGTTGTGCTCTTTCAACGTTTGACTGAACTTATGAGAGCCATCGCCTCTTGCAACAAAGAACAGGTATTTATGCTTTGCAGGGGTTACAGCGGCTTTAAGCGCTTCCAGCCCCGGAGAGCATATAGGACCGGGTGGCAATCCACGGTGCTGATATGTGTTGTACTTGTTCTTTTTGTTGCGAATATCAGAACGGGTAATGTCCCCATTGAATTCCTTACCAATGCCGTAAATGATTGTAGGGTCAGCTTGCATCCGCATGCCCATTTCCAAGCGATTAGCATATACGCCTGCAACCATATCACGCTCTTTAGGAACGGCGGTTTCTTTTTCCACCAAGGTGGCTAGAATAAGAATATTCCGCAGTTTCTCAGGAGTTGGTCTGTGCTCGCCCCACAGTAATGATGTTTTCTGCCAGAATGTCAGTACAAGCATGTCCGCAACTTTTTTTGCAGATGCCATATTCATTTCCCGTGGCTTGTTGAGCCTATATGTTTCTGGAAACAAAAAGCCCTCAGCGTTTGAAAAAGGAATATTGTGCTTTTGCAAAAATGCGGTGTCATGAATGACTTTGGTAAAGTCTTCTGCCTTGGCAAAGCCTTGTTGCTCTACAATCTCAGCAACCTGCCACCACGGAAGTCCTTCTTGAAAAGACAGCGTGTACAGAACACCCTTACCGGTTACCAGTTCTTTAAGCAGGCGAGCTGGAGACCAGTGGGTATCCAACAGATATTCACCGGCTTTTAAATGAGGCTGCTGTTTACGCATCCGCACCAGCATTCTAAATGCGTATGGATGTGTCACAGCCCCTTGGCGTGCCATGTCATCGATTACCTGATTAAAAGATGCACCATCAGGAACGACAAATTGAATCTTACGTGATTCCTTTTGCATAGGTGAATTGATGTACGTTTCAAACGCAAACCAGACTCCACCGGCTGCAAGCAGGAGTATCATGAGTAAGATGCTACATATTTTTGAAATTTTCCCCATAATTATTCACTAATCGTATAATTGTCTGTGTTCATCTGCCAAGTGCAGAAACGACTCTAGAATACGTACTGCTGCCTGTTGATCGACCACTTTGTCAATCTCATGTCCCTTCAGTCCAGCGTCACGTAATTCTAGTTCTGCCTCAAACGAGCTTAGTGCTTCTTCTACAACAAAAATCGGCAAATCGCACCGTCTGCGTAACCGCGCAAGAAAATTACGCACCTGACGGGACATCAGCGTCTCTTCACCAGCAAGCGATTTAGGCAGCCCCACAACAATGGCTATAGGCTCTTCCTGCTCGATGAATTCCAGCAGTTCTGCAAAAAATTTGTCACGAGTTTTCATTAGAAGTGTCTTACGCGGGAATGCCATATTTCCGCCGGTGTCACTGGCTGCAAGCCCTGTCCGCTTCGTTCCGTAGTCTATCGCAATGTATTTCATCTCAGTATTCTTCTGCCCGTAGCACGCAAGACTCCCCTCCTGTAGTCGGGAGGGGAGTCAAAGGTATTAAAGGCTTGTCGTATCGACTATGCGTTTTGAATCTTCGGTGGTCGATTCCGTCGCGATACGTTTTATATGTTTTTTCCAGTCGTCCCCGTAGAGACACTGTGCAATATATTCCACAGTGTGCAGCACTGGGCGTTTTTCGTGCAGGTTCAGGAAGATTCGGGAAATACCGACTTTACATGAAGGACACCCGACAACAACCGGAGCATCATTCGGCATAGTCGGAAGTACTTGGACTAACCCTGCTTCTTTCTTTGCACGTAGCTTATTGTAAATATCAGGGCTGGTAAGAGCACCCATACCCGATTCACCACAGCAGCCGGGGTGCAATGTAACATTCGCACCGCTCAATTCGCTCAATGCTTTTGCATAGACGCCAGCGGCTTTGTTTTTATGTACTCCCGTCCATTCTGCGTGGCAGGATGGGTGGTACAAGACTGACAGCCCTTTGGCAGCTTCTTTCAGCGCATCTTTGCCCATACGTTCAATAAGGAACTGTACTGTGTCCTTATGCTCGAGCGTAAGGTTAAGCGATTCGGCAAGTTCATATGACTCAAGCCCTTCGCGGCAGGAGCCACACGCTGTAATTGAGTGCGTAATTCTCAGTCCGGCGCGGGTTGCATCGGCGAGGAACGCTTTTATTTCTTCAATGTTAGCAGCACGGTTTTTCTTGTATTCTTCATCCTTACCAGCTGCAAGCAGCGGGTATCCGCAGCACATGTGCCGTGGTGGAAGAATAACAGCCACACCGGACTTGAGCATCAGCATAAGTGATGCAAGACCGATATTTCTGTAGAACAAGGAGCCACCGCACCCCGGGAAATAAAAGACTGCTTCCAGCTCTTTTCCTTCCGGCGCATTATCAGGAACAAAAATAGCGCCTTTATCCAGCCGGATTGCTTCACTGAGGCTGCGGTAGCCGACTTCCGGTCCTAAACCGGAGAAGAGCGGGCTATGGATGCCGGAACGCCATGAAGACGGAACAACCTTCAGCATTTTGTTTTGCAGACGCTGTCCCATAGAAGCCATTTTTGCGGCACGCGGTACGCGGGTAGCAACATCGCCCACAAGGTAATCAAGCACCTTGGATTTAATCGGGTGACCACCTGCGCCTTCATCCTCTACGAATGCGCGTAATTCAAGTGCAACCTTGGAGGAATCAATTTTAACAGGGCAGACAGCCTTACACTTGCCACAGCCTGTGCAATGCTCCATAAGCTTACGCAGCTGCGCCATAAGGTTGTCGTCCGGCTTCCCTTTGTTCACCTGAGAATAGTATACTGCTTCAAGCAGCGCACCGAGACTCAGGTTTTTATTGCGCGGATGATACAGCAGATCGCCCTGCGGGTAGAACATTGGGCAAACCTGTTTACATTTGCCGCAACGGGTACAGACCTGAACGTTAGTGAGCAGGTTAATCAGGCGTTCTTTTTCCGGCAGACCGGATGCCTGAATATCGCGGATAAGGCGGTTAAACGAGAACGTAAACGGCTTAACCGGAGTATCACGCTGTGTAAGCTTTGCAGGGTTCATAATGGAAAGCGGGTCAACTCTGCGTTTGAACAGAGTTAACTCATCCATTTTTTCTGCGCCAAGAAACTTGATCTTTGTGATGCCGATACCGTGCTCGCCAGTCACCTCACCATTCATTTCCTGTGCTTTTGCCATAACCTCTTCTGCCACTTCTTCTGCATGGTGCAGCATGACAGGGTTGTTGGAATCTACAGGAATGTTGACGTGACAGTTACCGTCACCGGCATGCATATGGTTTGCAACAATAATGCGGGTTGCAAGCATATCTGCCACAATCTTTTTTAAATTGCGACGCTGCGCCGGATAGCGCTCTTCAGCTTTTTCAAAATATGCCAGAGCGTGTTCAAGCATTTCCTGATCGGAAAGCTCTGCAATCGGCACATCACCTTTGGCAACCTTGGATGCAAATGTAAATGCGCGGTTCAGCTCTTTATCTTCAAGTGGCATGCCTCGCAGGCGACCACTTTCACCAAGCGCAGAACGGAATGCTCTACCCATGCAACGCTGGTTCAGATGTTCGATAAAGTCTGAAAATTCAGGAATGACATCGATTGGAATAACGATATCTTCGTTAATTTTAAAACCGGAAGTACGGCGCGCAATAGCGGAAAGCTTATGTCTGTCTTCCCAGAAAAGCTCTGCTTCTGCTGCATCCTTGGCAACAAATACGTCAACGCCTTCATACGGAGTGCAAATGTCAACGACATCCTGCACACTTGCATCAAGTGCAGCTGTGTCATTTGAGTTCAACTCGACAATTAACACAGAAATCGGACGTTCATCGTACTTTTTAGATTTTGTACGGTATTCGATTGCCTCAACGTATTTGACGCCGAACTCTTCCAATGCCGAGATTTTTACAAGATCGCCCTGTTTGCGGATTGTGTCACGCAGACCGACAATGTCTTTAATCACGAGCATAGCGTTGTGCATGGAACGTCCGAAGAATTCCAGAACAAGCACACGGTCATGCTTTTGCTTAGGGTAACAGATGAAGGTTGCCTCAGTGATGATGCCATCAGTGCCTTCTTTCTGTACCCCCGGTAAGCCGCCGAGGAACTTGTTTGTAACGTCTTTGCCAAGACCTGTTTTACGGATCTGATCTCCACGCAGTGATATGACTGTGCGGACACCACCGGACACGTCTTTAACTTCAAACACCGCGGTTTCATCTTCCATAATTTTATGGCGTGGATGATTTATGCGCTCAACAGTGATGATTTCGCCGGTAGGCGTAACCATGGTGTAATGAAGAATGTTGTCGAGGGTGGTTCCGTATTCAAAGGCAAAAGGACCGCCGGAGTTTTCCGACACGTTCCCGCCGATGGTGGAAGCCGTTTTAGAAGCTGGATCAACAGTGAATAACATCCCTGCATTATCTGCTGCCTTGATGGCATCAAATGTAATAACGCCCGCTTCTGCGGTGAGAGTCATTTCGCTATTGTCGATGGATTTGATAGCGCTCAGCTTTTGCAAACTCATAACGACTGTGCGTTTACGTGCCGGAATAGCGCCACCGGTACAGCCGGAAGCTCCGCCACGCGGAATGAGTGCAAATTTCATTTCGTTCGCAAGGCGAACAATAGCGCTTACCTGCTCTGTTGCAGAAGGTGCAACAACAAGTAATGGAAGCTCCATACGCAAGTCAGTTGCGTCTGTAGAACACTCCACTAATGATGCAGGGCGCAGATCAATGTTGTTTTTTGGAATAATCTGTCCAAGTCTGCGAACCAGTTCGCTCCGGAAAGCCATGTCTGCCTCGTAGGCACTCCAGAACATGGTTATACCTTCACTCAACGTATTCGCGTAGTGATGTGCAAGCGCCGGTTCTGCCCTGTCAAAACGCTCGGTTACACTTGTGCGAACAGTCTCTGAATCGATAAATGGATTGTAGCGGACGAGGAAGAGTTCTTCAGCAAGCGCAATGGCAAGCTCCCGAACAGCCTCCGGCCAATCTTCAAATTCATCAAGATCAATCCGCAACACCCTATGGACAAGAAACTCGGAACCTATTGAAATATGTGGGCCTTTGTGCGGCATGACCAATTCTCCCAGTATTTAAGAACGAAGCTGAAGAGTCTACTTTTAGTTCTTTAAGAATGCAAGAGAAGCATACCCGCTCGTTGCTGGAGAGCTTTGATCTGTAGTAGCGCTACTCTCCTGCACTTTTTTCAATATCTTCTTCAGCTGGTTTTGCACATTTAATCGACCGGTTGCGTGTTGGAGAGACAAGACGTTTGAAGACAAACATCTCCACATCTTTTCCGTCCAGATTTTTGATAGGAACTTCTGCACGGGCAAGAGCTTTATGTCCGCCTGCTGAACCGACATCGTTAAACTGGCAATAAGCAAAGTGCCCTAAGTCACGGTTTACTCCGTCACCACGGAAAATAATAACTGCTTTATCCCTGTACACACCTGCAACAACGACCCAGCGCATTTCATGCACACGCATTAAAAAGTCTGCAATAACGACCAGTGCGTCAGGATTTTCAACCATGCCCACAAAGGAATACCGACCGGAGCCGACTTTGTGCATTCCCGTAATGGCGCGGGAAAAATATTCCAGCCAGTCATAGTGCATTTCGCTTCGGGCAATGCGGGAAAGCAAAGGATGGTTGGCAAATTTACTCAGGTATTTGAAAGCTCTGATATCCACTTCATTAAAATTACGTTCGAAGTCATTGGTATCAGTTTTGATTCCGTACATAAGCGCCGTTGCCAGCATTTTCCCCGGACGTATTTTCATCTGGTATAAATATTCAGTAAGAATCGTGCTGTTCGACCCATACCCCGGCAAAATTTCGCTGAATTCTGCCGTCACAGGAAATTCATCATTAATCGGGTGGTGATCGATAACAACAGAGTAGTCCAGCTCGCTGAATAACGGATGATGGTGAGGCTGGGAATCGACAATGGCGAACTTGTCATACTGTGCGGAAACCTGCGGCGTCAGTTTAACCATCGGAATGCGCAACAGACGTATCATCGCAAGGTTGTCAGGACGGGTAACCTCATTGACGCTTGCAATGCCTACATCTGCCACTCTGTGGCTCATTATTCGTTTCAGTGCCAGCGCAGAGCCAAGGGCGTCAGGATCAGCATTAATTGTAATCAGCCATCGCTCATTGCGTGAAAAAATTTCGGACAGCTGTTCTATCTGTGGTTTTACATTGCGAAAATATGACATACTACGCCTTTTTTACGTATAGCGGGAGTCCCGCAACCATGAGGCAAACCTCATCGCTTACAGCTGCTACAGCTTGATTAAGCGCCCCTAGTCTTCGAATGAATTGCCGAACCTGAGAACTTGCCGCAATAGGTCCCAATCCTGCTTCACATGAAACAATGGTAAGCTGACATTCAGCAGGGACTAATGAAAGGCTGTGTAATAATGCCTGCTGCGACTGCTGCCATTGCCCGTGACATGCGAATACCCAAAAATCCAAACTGTCGATAAGAATTGACCTATATTCCAGTATGGCTTTTTCCAGCAATTGGGGCAATGCAATTCCTGTTTCTTTAACAGGTAGTTCAGGAATGCGCGCTAAACGATGATCGAGAATCTGTTGTCCAAAAGCAAAATCTTGTGCATGACCGGTTGCAAGCAGCACGGATGGTTCGTCACCATTGTATAGTTGCTGCAATCCAAAGTCAGATTTGCCGGACTTGTCTCCCCCAAGAATAAGTCGAATCATCCTATCTTCCTTCAAACGAAAACAATTCGTTAACAACTGGGAAAGAGGATTCAATTTCTTTCCAGTTGAACAGCTCATAGACTAATACGCAGTCTTGCCTGACATGCTGTAGTACTTTGCGGGCTACATGCTTTCCGGCGGCATCTAGATGCACCAGACTGGCATGTTTACTGCGCCCTTTAGCTGTTGTGACGTCCGCAGGAGCATTCAAATGCAACATGCGAAGTCGGTTAAAAATATCTGCACGATCAAGTAGTGCATCATGCCCGTATGCAATGATATGCCCTATGTCAATGCATACTCCCAGCTCCAAGGAGGTAATAACAGGAGCTAAATGAATAAGATCTGCACCTTCAACGTTTTCAAGAAGCAAGTCTTTGCAGTCAAAGCCATGCTTGCTCCATGCCCGTGCTACAAGGCGTAGCGCCTGTTGTGCGTGTTCAACAGAAAGAGCATTTTTCCCCGAAGTTACTGGTGGGTGCAAGACTGCTCGCTGAACTCCCAAAAAGCGAACTTTTTGCATCAGCGCCACAATAGTTTCTGCGACAGCTTCTGGATTGTCCCATGTTAAATCTAACGGTAAATGGACATGATATGATAAATCAAGTTGTGCCAGATCACGCGGCAAATCTTCTTCACCATAAGCGAGGCAGGATTCTGATTCAAAAAATAAGAGCGCAACTTCGTCCACCTTCCCCTCAAGAAAGACGCAGTTTTCATATACGGAACCTGCCATCACCCACGAGGGTGCAGCAACAGTCGGCTTTTTACGCTCTTGTTCAGTATTTTTTTTCATCGATGAACAAGAAGATGGTGATTTTTTCTTTCCCCCACAAGGTGGACATATCTTGCGGGCAGGATAATCTTCTGGCGTTGCCAACAGTATTTCAGTGGTATTATCAGTCTTTTCAGATGGTGTACTATTGGCGTTGCCCATGAGTTTTTTCATAAAATATGTCTGCTACAACAGCGTAAGCTGTGTTTCTTTGTGCTTCTTTTTTGCCTTTAAAGCAGAATGCATAAGCCCGTCATTTGGTAAATCTTGTAAGAACCGTGACGGTGCAAGGTGAACAGTGCGTCCGTAGATCATGCGTTTTGTTGAATGGCTCATGAACAATAACTGCTCTGCACGAGTCATTGCCACATAAAGCAGGCGTCGCTCTTCTTCGATATCATGATGCTCAAGCATACCTTTGGGCGTTCCTGTCAGTGTGTCCATTCCGCAGTATGGCAAAATACCGTCTTCAAGGGCAGGTAAAAATACCGCTTTAAATTCAAGTCCCTTAGATGCGTGCATGGACATAATCTGCACCTTTTCACTTTTTTGGCGCACCAAATCAAGCTCTGTTTGCAGATTAATCCAGTTTAATAACCCAGCCCAGCCTTTGTGCTCTTTGTATTGCTTTACAAGCTGCTTAAAGGCGGTTGATTTCCAGAACAGACGGTCAAACGGCGGGATATCTTCTAAATATACAGCGATAGATTGAGGACCTTTTGCCAGCACGGAGTCAGGGCACTGTATCTGTTCCTCTCCTTCTTTACTGGCAATGCCGACAAAGCGCCCAGCGGCAGCAAGAATAAGCTCAATACGCGGGTCTACCCAGAATGCTTCCTGTTCCGGAACAGCACAAGGAATCCCCAATCTGTTGAGCGTTTGACTGAGTACAGGAATGAGTGCCTTAAAGCGGACAAGGATAGCAATGTCACCGGGAGAAAGTTCACCACCGAGTAGACGTTCCTGCTTGTTATCCTGCAAAGAATGACTGGTTTGTCCAAGCAGACCGCGAAGCTGTTCACCAATCCATGATGCTTCTGCTTCGGAGGTCGGTGCTTCAAACATGCGGACTTCGGCAGCTACATTTTTTTTCGCTTCAATGGGCTGTGCTTTTCGCGCTGGCTGCATGAGAGCGCTGGCGTAATCGACAATTTGCTGCGCGGAACGATAGTTCTCTGATAACTGGATCGTGTTTAGTGACGGGAGTTCTTGCATAAGAAATTCTTGCACACCGCCATGAGCACCACGGAATCCGTAGATAGATTGATCGGGGTCACCTATGCCGAAAAAGCCTTGCCCGTGCTGGTTGTCCTGAGACACAAGCTCGCTGACCACAGCCAGTTGCAGTGGGGATAAATCTTGAATTTCATCGACCAGAACATTCGTCCACGGGCGCACAAAAACATTATTAGTCAATGATTCGAGCCAGAACTCTAACAGATCAGTGTAATCTGCGAGATTCCACGAATCTTTTAAGTGCGAGTAATTTTCATACGCAGATTGGAATTCCAGCGGGCATGGTTCCATGCGCTCACGGCAAAGTGAAATTGTTTCCCACGCTTTTTTACTCTGCTGTTTAGTTGCTTCTGCATTGGCTTCTTCAAACACTCTTTTAGAACCTTCTTCAGAGAGCAAGGTTGGTGCGTCTGAATATGAGCTTTGCCAATATTCAAAGGCAAGTCCGTGCAAGGTGTCAGCGCGGGGGATAGAAACTGCGTTTTGAATGGAGTCTGCCAGACGGGTGGTTAATTCTTTTGCAGCGCGGCGTGTAAACGTCAGGGCAAGAATTTGTCGTGCCTGTACCCCAGAGCTGAGCAGGTATGCTATTCGTCCTACAAGGGTGCGAGTTTTTCCCGTGCCGGGTCCCGCCATAACCAACAGCGGATCAGGTGTTGATGTGATGGCACGTTGCTGTGACTCGTTATACACAATGCCTTCAGACTGTTCTTGACGCTGCTGCACTGCTGTATTGAATACTGGGAGTGATGATGCTTCTTCTTCCGGTGTCAGCCCGCTAATTTTTTCCGGCACATCAATCAAGCTTTTGCCGTGTTTGAATTCGTTACGTTCCTTTTGTGAAAAAACGCGAACTACGCCGTATTCACCATCAAAACCGGGTTGTCTGAGCACTTCACCTTTACGCATTCTGCTCACAGCTTCTGCAAGAAGAGGATGCACCTTGCGGATATCTTCTTCCGGCACATCGCGCAGAATTGTCATTTCAGAACCCAAAGAATGAATCGCTTCTGCATAGAGCGTCATAACTTTTTTGGTTTTTGCCCCTACTCCAAGTACTTCTCCCATAAGTTCGGGAAGCGGAATGAGTGAGCTGTAGTCGCCTGCCTTTGAAGGCTGTTCAGGTGTATCTCTGTCCGCAAGAGAAAGAACGCGGTGTAATACTCCAACAGTCAGAGGCTTGCCGCAGACAGGACAAATGCCGTCGCGTGTAAGTGTTTCGCGAGGCTCCATGACGACATTGCATTTGCGATGCCCATCAAGGTGATATTTTCCTTCTTCCGGGAAAAATTCCATTGTTCCTAAAAAGTTATGCCCTAACCCTTCGCCGCGTAGACTCCGGTACATTCCTTCATATGAGATATCCCCAGCAAAAAGGTTGCATTCACGCCCCAGTTTGTCACCAGAGTGGGCATCAGAGTTTGAAACAAGTGTGAATCTGTCCAACGCGCTCCATAACCAGTTCATTTCAGGGTCGGAAGAAAGCCCTGTTTCCAGAGCGAAAATTTCAGAAGCATAATCCCCATAGCATTCTTCAATAGTATCAAACCCCGATTTAGAGCCGAACAGTGAGAACCATGGAGTCCAGATATGCGCAGGAATTAAGAACGCAAGCGGGTGGGTTTCGAGGACAAGGTCAAGAATATCGCGTGAATCCATTCCGAGAATCGGGCGACCGTCTGAAGTGATGTTACCTATTTCGCCAAGGCGGTTACTGAATTTTCTGGCAGCTTCGAAGGTTGGCATGAAAACAAGGTTATGCACCTTACGTACCTTGCCGCCGCGCTTATAAATGGAGCTGATCTCGCCTTGCAGCATGAACAGAGATCGACCATGCATAGCTGTTTCGTCGAAACGTGGAATCTCTTTTCCGAGTTCCGCAGTTTCTTTTAATCGGAATAAACCGCTCTGGCTGTCTTCAACAAGCTGATCTTCTAACTCATCTAACCATTCAGGGTGGGTACAATCACCAGTGCCCAGAACGTCCAGTCCTTTTACTTCCGCCCAAGCCGAAAGATGGCGCGGTGTCAATTTTTTGCTGGTTGCACGGGAAAAGCGGGAATGAATATGCAAGTCTGCGCGAAATTGTTTCATGGAGCAATATTCCTGACATAACGTCGGTAAATGGCGAATGAGGATCAGGCAGGCATCAAAGACATGTGCTTTTGTTCTGCTGTAAAAAAGCGAAAAGCTTTTTCTTCAACAGTTCGAAAACATAGTGTTTTAATGCAAAATTACGATACTGCCAGTAAAGAATTGAAAGAAGTTGGAAGGCTGGCAACACCGTAGACAAAAAATTCCTGTCTTTACCTGTATCAGAGGAATACTTGCGAGACAATTACGCAACTGATTCGCTTTTCATTAATTATTGTAGCGCAAAAAAGAGTCAGAGTGCATGCAGAGAGCTTTGTACCTTTGCTGATTTTTTTGCCAGTAAGATACTAAAAACAAATAATCATCAAAAACAGTGTTAGTGAGCTGCACCGTTACTTGCTGCGCTTAAGCGTTCGAAAATGTTGAATAGTTTGCAAATGATAAGATTGCGAAAGTGGAAGGGAGTGGTATCGCAGGGAAAGAACATCAGGCATAAAAAAAGCTTACAGAGTTATCTGTAAGCTTTTGATAATCAATGTGGTGGAGCTAAACGGGGTTGAACCGATGACCTCTTGACTGCCAGTCAAGCGCTCTCCCAACTGAGCTATAGCCCCACATCGTGAAGACGGTGTTTATCGGACTAGAGCCCTCTTTGTCAATATGAAATAGTAAAAAAACTACGATGCTAATTAATCAAGCTCAATAATGCTAATATGTGGTACAACGCAGCAAAGTTCAAAAAAAATGAAAAAAGCGTAAAGGCAAATCCATCCTTGCCGATATGCTTAGTAACTAAAGACGTTTTACTACCTACAGGGATAACCTCCCAAAAAAAGGCGACCAGTTGCGAGGTCGCCTTTTTTTGGGTCTATTGACTCATGCCCACATGAAAATGGGCGTTAATTCGGAAAAAGTCTCTGAAATATGAGATTGTATGTCGAACGGATAGAGAGCGCCAGCTTAAGCGTGATGTGCTCTCTACGACCGGAATCTTTGACAAGCTGATCTGCTAAGAAATCTGCTACAGTCGAAAAGTTCTTTGTACCGTGTTCTGCCAGCAGGGTATTATACACTTCAACACTTCTAAAGAGCGCTGTCGCGTTCCCTTTGGCATCTTTTTCCAATTTTTTCAGTTTACAGTAGCTTGAGAAATATTCTTCATAGTTATCTGGAAAAGACTGCTTTAGCGCAAGTTTCCAAAGCGCATAGAAAAGCGCCTTGAGCTCTTGCTTAGCTTTCTTTTTACGCAGAAAATGAAACTTCCCCAGTTCAAATACCACGAGTTCGTTGCTCACATCATACGTATCAAGCAGTGCATCAAGGTTTTCGAATAAATCGGATTCAGCGTAAGTAGTCTGCACTAACTGCACCATCCTGTAAGAATTAAGCTATGACTTTTCAGCACGCCCCTGTGTAGGTTTTTTACGGCTCGGACGAGTACGGCGTCGTTGCTGTTGTTGTCCTTGAGGTTTGCGCTTCCCCCTTTGGCTGCTGCCCTGATTCCGACCTTTTGCTGCTTCAGGTGCAGGCGGTGGCGTATGCAGGGTCTGCTGGTACAACTCATCAAGGAGTTGCGCAGCTAAAAGAAGCTGTTCGTCATCTTGAGAAAGTTCTTTAAGAAGTGGAACAAATCGCTTCATACGTTCTTTCTCAAGGTTGGTTTTACCGCGTAATTTACCTTCCAGCATTGCTGTCAGGCGCAATCCGGCTACCTTGGCAACGTCCTCGTCTGTTGGAGTCTCACGCTCCTGAAGAGAAATTTTGTAATAGTTGCCAATGCGTTCCAATTCCAGCTTCTGCATAATATCTACAAGAGAAATTACTTCGCCGCTGGCACCCGCACGTCCAGTACGGCCTGCACGGTGGATGTAGGATTCACGATCTTCTGGCGGTTCATACAGAATCACGTGTGAAAGTTCCGGAATATCAATACCGCGCGCTGCAACATCTGTTGCTACAAGGAAGCGTACACGCCCCTCGCGCAGTTTTGTGAGTACTTTTTCTCGTTTTGACTGGGACAAGTCAGCGGAAAGTTCGTCTGCATCATACCCGAAGCCTTTGAGCACTGCGGTTACATAGTGCACGTTAGCTTTGGTGTTACAGAAGATAATGGCTGATGACGGGTTTTCCACCTCAAGCACACGCACCAGTACACGATCTTTGTCCATAGGCTTCGCATTATAGAATACATGCGGTGTGTCTACGACATGTACCTGTTGATGCGAAAGGCTCAGCATGGATGGCTTGTGCATAAATTCTCCGGCAAGCTGAATAACTCGCGGAGGGTAGGTTGCAGAAAGCAAAAATGTGGAACGGTTGCGCGGCAGGTGACCTTTGATTTCCACCATGTCGGGATAAAAACCGATGGAAAGCATTCTGTCCGCTTCATCAAATACGAGAATTCTGGTTTTAGAAAGGTTCAAAGTGTGACGGATAAGGTGGTCGAGTACGCGACCGGGAGTGCCGATAACAACATGAGCACCCTTGCTTAGCTTATCTACCTGTTTGCCGTAGCCAACACCCCCGTAGACAGCGCAGGAGGTGATTCCGGTGTCTTTAAACAGCGTAGTGGCTTCGTATTCAACTTGCAGAGCCAATTCCCGTGTCGGCACGAGAACCAGCATCTGCGTAAAGTTTTTGGAAATATCTACTCGCTCCAGCGCAGGAAGAAGATAGGTGCCTGTTTTACCGCTACCGGTGCGGGACTGCACCATGATGTCTCTACGAGCCAATTCGTACGGAATTGCATGTGCCTGCACAGGCATAAGCTTATTCCACCCTGCACGGGTACAGGCTTCACGGATTGTTTCAGGAAGGTCTTCAAGCGTAATTGGTGGCAGCGCATCTTCTGGTTCAGTGATACCTGTAATCTCTGCGGCAATTCTGTCAGCAGGGTCTACAAATTTCTTTTGTTTTTTCGGTGCATCATCTGAAACGCTGTTGCGAGTTTCGTCTGTCATTGTACATCCTGTCAGTCAAACGGACTGTTAATTAGCAAAAATCGAAATTCCACAGCACACTATAGCAGCTGTAGTAACTTACTGCAACTTGCTGAAAAAATAGTTAATAAAGAATAGTGAGTTATGCCTTGGCAGCAAGAATAGCCAAAGCATTTACTGTGGCGGCGGCAAGAGGAGATCCACCCTTTCGTCCGCGAATGGTTATATAAGGAACAGTAGATTGTGCAAGAAGTATTTCTTTGGATTCAGCGGCATTAACGAATCCAACAGGCATTCCGACAATGAGAGCAGGAGGTGTCCCGCCATTTTCCAGATGCTGCATAAGGCGGATGAGAGCGGTTGGGGCATTGCCTATTGCCATAATGGAACCACCGATTTCCGGTGCTGCCGCATCCATGGCTGCCTGTGCCCGTGTGGAACCTGTTTCTTGTGCTTTTTGTACTACATCGGGACGATTAAGCAGGCACTGGGTAGAACATCCGAAAGGTGAGGTTCTGCGGACAGGAATGCCGGAGCGCGCCATTTCTGTATCGGTTAAAATTGTGCAGCCCTGCTGGATGGCATTCACACCTGCGGAAATTGCATCGGGATGGATGATAATATGGTTGAGTAAATCAAAATCCGCAGTTGTATGAATCAGGCGGCGTGCAATCGTCCATTCATCACCGGCAAAAGGACGCGGCTCTGGAACTTCACTGTCGATAATTTCAAAAGAACGCTGCTCGATATTATCTGGAGAAAAAAATGGTTGCAGTGATGTCTTAGTCATGAAGAATCCTTGTTTGTAAGCAGGCATCAACAAAAGCTTTCGCAACAGAAGGTTGCGATGCAAAATGCAGATGCACATATGAACCGACTGTGTTTGCCGTTGTATAGCCGGATGTTGAGGTTGATGTGCCTTTTCTGTCAGTTACAGCATACAGGGATGTATACGCTTTTTCTTCTTCTGCAAATGAATAATGAAATTCGTGTCCGCGTGCGACAGTACCTTGTGATCCCAAAATTGAGTCAGCAGTGGTTGTTATTTCCCGATATCCGAGTGCGCTACGTTTTTTGCCCATGGTGCAATGCAGATTGAAAACACCACACATAGGGTAGGCTGCCTCTTCAGCTGTGATTGATTGTGTGAGGTACATAAACCCACCACACTCTGCATAAACCGGTTTACCGGAGTGTGAATATGCTTGGATAGCTGAACGCATAGACGCATTAAGGCTGAGCCGTTCTGCATATAGCTCAGGATATCCCCCGGGCAAATATATTCCATCTATATCTTGAGGAAGTTTTTTGTCTTCAAGCGGAGAAAACGGCACTATCTCTGCTCCGTTTTCTTGTAACAAACGCAGGTTGTCAGAATAGCAAAAGCAAAATGCAGCATCACGGGCAACGGCTATGCGAACTATATGTTCTGTCTTTACAGAGGGATTGGCAACGGTAGTTGAGGCGACAGGCTCTGGCAAACTGAAAAGCAGTTGATCTAAATCGATATTCTGTTCTGCCCAATCTGCAAGTTTACCGATCAGATCGGCGTTCAAAAAACCTTCTTCTGCTGTTATCAAGCCTAAGTGGCGGGATGGGAGCGTAATGTCATCATTACGCGGCATGCAACCAATTAATGGTACAGAAGGGCAATATGTTTGCATTGCTTCACGAACAAGCGACTTGTGATTGTCGCTTCCAACCCTATTTGCAATGCACCCTGCAAAGTTGAGTTCAGAATCCAGCGTTGTAAAGCCGTGCGCAACAGCAGCAAATGATCGTGCCATTGATCGTCCGTCAATAACCAGTAGTACCGGTGCGTTCAACCATTTTGCTATTTCAGCAGTAGAGCCTGCGTCACTGCTGCCGCTTGCTCCATCAAAAAGTCCCATTACCCCTTCAACAATAGCGATGTCCGGTTTTCTCTCTGCCACTGTTTTTTGGTAGGAGTCGATACATATACTTTTTGAAAGCATCCATCCATCGAGATTAATACTGGCATTCCCCGTAACGGCTTTATGCAGTCCGGGGTCAATAAAGTCCGGTCCACATTTGAACGGCTGCACCGTTAAGCCTCGACGGGTAAAAGCAGCCATTAAAGCAAGACTGACGAGCGTCTTGCCACTCCCGCTTTGTGTCCCCCCAATTACAATTGTTTTTGCCATATATACTTTTCTCCAGAATTTTTATGAAAGTACTAATGAGTAGCGTTCTTGTTTAGTATCAGAAGTTCATCAGTGAAATCTTCCAGTAACTAAGAAAACAAAATTACGACTGAACTCTTTTGCTGTACACTAAATAGTAACTCTTTAGAAAATATGTAAGAAGTACATATAGTACGTAGTCATTAAAGATTGAGAGACTAACAAGGGTAATGCAACAACAAAGAGATAGTATAGAAATATATGACACCTTAATTTTGCATAATATTGTTTTAATATATACATGAAAAAAATTTTTCATATTGCATTTCATAATAGATAAACAAAGAAAAAATAACGAATATATATACTAATATGAGTTTTTATTCTCATTGAGCAATAAACTGATACTCCAAGTTTTTAACTACGGCTTTATTCAGCTAGTTGATAGAAAAATAAATATGTCTTTATAAAAAGTAACATTTAGAAGTGTCAGGAATGTCTGTTTTTTTCTAGATAGAAAAAATATGTGGCTACATGGAACATCATATTTGGGTAAAAAAAAACTGTTCTAGTATTACAGAATATAAAATTGCATTAGTTTTTAAAAAGACAGACTAGTTATAGATATCACACTCATGTCTGGCATTTCTTCAACTGTACTATTAACAGTTGTTATGCATTTTTGATGGTGGAAAAATGCAATTTGTCTTTGATGGTATTATAAAAAAAACTGTAAAAAATTCTATTGTGTGCATATGCAGTTCTGTAGTATGTCTACAGTGCATTTAACATAAGTTTATTAGCACTTATGTACGATTTAGTAGTTGTTTCAATTCGAAAATAAAATACGTAAATCGTCATCCAGTGACATCATTTTAAATATTTTTTCATTTTCTGGGTATAATACTTGTTCATTTAATGGATAGGAGGGGTAGTTTTACATGGAAAGTTATTTGAAGGAAGCTCTGGAAATTGTCAAAGCACAAGCAAGTGTGCGGACAATGACAGAAGAAGAAATCACAACAATGGTTCGTAAGCTTGCCGGGGGTATTAAGGAAATAAGTGCAAGCTGTGCTGTTGATGATGATCCTGCACGCAAAATGATTGAGCCTAAAAAGGCTATTAAAGAAAAATCAATTACGTGCGTAGAGTGTGGAAAATCTTTCAAAATATTAACTAAAAAGCATCTTGCAACACATGGACTTACACCAGAAGAGTACCGTGCGCGTTGTGGATATAAGAAAAATACTCCGCTGGTATGTAAATCTCTCCAGCGAGAGCGCCGCAAGAAGATGAAAGATATGCGACTGTGGGAACGCAGAGCATAACGGAAATCTGGGGACAAAAAAAAGGGTCAATCGACCCTTTTTTTTTGTCCAATTTATACAATGACGACATATGCGGCAACTAGAGAGTAGGACAACAATATTGGAGAAGAGGTAGTAGTGCGCGTAGCGGTAATGCATTACTGCAAAAGTTACTTTTTTTCCTGTCGCAATGAGTTGTTGAAAGCCATCGACTCAATGTACAGTTGTTTGATTTTTTTGTGAGTATTATCTCAGCTCTTCAAGCGAGAATAATATTGATTCGTTAAGAAGACGGATTTTCACCCCTGCCCGATACAATTCTTCACTTACAAACTTGCGTATAGCCTCGCGGGACTGAATATACGACGCTGAGTTTAGTCCCGGTTTATTACTTTTTGTATTGCCGGTACTGAAGGGGATGTTTTTTCTTTTGATTACTTCAGAATCTTTGAACTGAACTATCTTGCCAAATCTCTCAACAAGTAAAGCTAGTTGCATTGTTTCGCCTTCAATACTAGTATTGATGATTACTGCCGGATGATGAACGCGGATGGATGGCGCTGCAAGGCAAAGTTTTTTGCTTATGTCCAGCACGGAAACAGTCTCCGAGCCATAGTTTAAAATCCCTGCCATGAAGGCAGGAGCTTTAGGAACTCTGGTAATATGCTCGGGGTAAATTACCTCCTGCAACAGATGCAGCGGCAGCCCGAAGGTTTCGGAACCGGCGGAGAATGTGAATATTTTTTTAAACGCCTGTGGACTTGTCTGAGTAAGCATAGATAGCACCATATATTTCTTTGAAGTGGTGGTGTTGTATCGTAGTTTGGGTGCGTTGAAAACTAGTAGCGTTTTTTTGATAACGGTATGAAAATAAAGCACATTCTTCAGAGCAAAACTACCTATGATTATTACATATTGTGCTTGATTGTTAATTCAAACAAAAAAATACAATTGTCGTAACATGCTGTTATTTTGCCTGAATACAAAACCTTGTGAGCCTTTCCAAAAATAGAAAAATGTTCTAGTTAAAAAGCGCCAACAGACTATCTTTCTCTCTTATTCGGACGGTCGGGTTTAACACCAAGTATCAGGAAGGTGTGCCTTGCCAACGAGATACTTTCCAATCGCACTATTCGTTGCGATTCTTATTGCCGTTGCCTGCTACGGCTTTTTGCGTCCCGCAGAAACTGCGGCCGTGCCTATGCGTGTGCTGTTAGATAACAGCGCAGGTCTGGTTGTTTTCGACCATGCCAAGCACGTTGACGAATACGGTGTGGACTGTGAAACCTGTCACCATGAGCTTCTTGATGAAGCTGATGAGGACGGAAACATTCCCGAAGACGCAGAGCCTGCTGCATGTAGCGACTGCCATTCTAAAGTTTCTGACGATCCAGATGTACCTGGCTTGATGGACGCGTATCATCAGTCCTGCATGGGTTGCCACGAAGAAATTGATGCTGGTCCATATACACAAGACCAGTGCAATCAGTGTCACTTCAAATAGGGATGTCTTATGAATAAGAATATTTTCATTCTGACTCATGGGGACACAGGAGCATTTGAGACTGGTTCAGTTCCTTTCGAAGTGCGTATTCCCCTTAACGGACATGGTAAAAAGTCGGTAAAGAAAAAAACAGAAGTATATCCCGGTCTTCTTGTGGCAGATCACAAGAATCCAAAAATTGGTGATATGCACGCTGGCATTACCGGTATTGTAACGGAAGTTACAGACAAACACGTCATCATTAAAGCGCAGGAACCTGCTGCTCCGGCAGAAGGTGAAGAGCCGAAACCTACTGGCGTAGAACCTGTTTCCATCGACTCACTTGAGGGCGATGAACTGCTGGTTGCGCTTAAAGGTCTTGGCGTGGATATTCGTCCACTCATTAGACGCTGCGAGCTGCTTGTTGTGAACGCGTTGAACCCTGAACCGGGTATCACATACGCAGAAAGCATGCTTGTGCACGCCAAAAAGACTGTTGATGCAGGTCTTGCTCTGCTCAAACGTCTTTCACCGGCTTCTAAAACTATCGTTGCACTGCCTACAGCTTCTAACGCAACCTTTACTGATGCGGATGTCGCTTTCATTGATCCGCAGTATCCAAACAGCTTGGATGAGCTTGTCGTTGCCAAGATTACTGGCAAAGAAAGCATGAAGGGCGTTAATGTTGTTGACCTGCATACCCTCTACAACTTGGGCGCAGTCGCAGAAAGCGGTATGCCGCTAACGCACACTGTTGTGTGTGTTGAAGGCAAAAATGTAATTGCTCCAATAGGAACTCCGGTCGGTGCTCTGCTCAAACACGCATCAATCGAAGTCTCTGATGGCGACGCTGTTATTCTGGGCGGTCCAATGCGCGGTGAGACTACGGGCGACTTGAACAAAGGCATTGCTAAAAATACCAATGCACTGTTTGTTATGCCAGCTGGTTCTACAGCGCCTATAACAGATCATCCATGTTTCAGTTGCGGTTCTTGTCTCCAGCATTGCCCTTCGCGTATTCAGCCGAACATGATTGCTCGCTATGTGGAATTCAATGAACTTGATCTCTGCCGTCAAGCAGATATCAGCGCTTGTATTGAATGCGGATTGTGCACGTATTACTGTCCGGCTCGTCGTCCGGTGCTTCAGCTGATACGGCTTGGAAAACACAAAATAGCCCTTGAAGAAGCACAGGTTACCGCGTGTGCTTTGCAGGTTGATGAGTAGGAGGGGATACTATGGCTAAAAAAACATTGTCCAATGCTCCTTTCCTGAGGGTAGCAGCCGCACCGCATTTACATTGTGGTGCTTCCATCAAGGGAATGATGAGCACAATATTGCTGGCACTGTTTCCGGCAGTAATTGGTGCTGTATTCTGGTACGGCATGGAAGCAGTCCGCGTTATGGCTCTTTCCATTGCCACGGCGGTTATCGTTGAAGCTCTTTGTTCCAAAATTATGGAAAAAGAAATACGTGTTGACGATCTTCATGCTGTCGTAACCGGTTTACTTTTCGCATTTATCCTTCCGGCAGATGCCCAATGGTGGCTTGTTGTGTCCGGTTCTGCCGCTACAATGGTGCTGGGTAAAATGCTTTGGGGTAACTACGGTGGTGCACCTATTTGCGCTACCGCAGTCGGTTGGGCGTTCTGCACCATTTCATGGCCTGTGTACATGAACATTGATGCAACTATGCTGAATACGGCTTTGGTGAACCCGCTTTCTCAACTTAAATACTTTGGAATCGAATCCATCGCAGACGCATCCATGTATGACTTCTTCATCGGGCATCAGCTTGGTGCTTTAGGAGCCGTACAGGTTGGTGCTTTACTGCTTGGTGGACTTATTCTCCTCGGACGCGGCGTTATTTCATGGGAGATTCCTGTTGCAACTACGGCTTCGGTTCTGGTTGTAGGCGGAATTTACTATGCGATTGATCCTGAACTGTATGCAAATCCATTATTTCATCTGTTCACCGGTTCAACAATGCTCGCAATCTTCTTTTTGCTGACAGACTTCACATCCACGCCGAATACACGGGGCGGAAAAATCTTTTTCGGTCTCATGGCGGGCTTCCTTATCATACTCATACGCACGTATGGTCAGTACCCTGACGGGGTTTTATTTGCTGTGCTTCTTGCGAATATGATTACTCCGCTTTGTGATATGATTAAGCCTAAACCGTTTGGAGCGAGGTAAGCTATGCGTGAAATCGTAAAGATGATCGTGGTGTTGACCTGCCTTACTGGTATCGCAGGCTTTGCGTTATCCTCTCTTAAAGAGATGACCGCACCAACCATTGAGTTGCAGTTGCTTACATTTGTACAGGGACCTTCTTTGAGTCAGGTGTTACCGGGCTACACAAACGATCCTGTGCAAGAACGCAAAAAGTTCAAAAATCCTCTTACAGGAAAAGCAATCAACGTGTTCCCGCTTAAAGTTGATGGCACGCTTAAAGCTGTTGCTATCGAAGGCTTTGGCGGCGGTTACGGTGACAATATTGGCGTTATGGTCGGTTTCGACCTTGAAAACGACAAGCTTGTCGGCATCGGTATTACAACAACAAAAGAGACTCCGGGTATTGGTTCACGCATTACTGAACCGGACTTCCGTGACCGCTTTGTGGGACTCAGCGAGTCCGAAGCTAAATTGACGTCTCAAGGTGGTAAAATTGATGCCCTTTCCGGCGCAACCATTTCTTCAAATGGTACTGTTGTAGCAGTGCAGGATGCCGGTAAAGTATACGGTGCTTTGAAAAAAGAGATACTTGAAGCCTTTAAATAGGTCGCAAGGATAACGTGAGCGCGCGTAACGCGCGATGTGAGGAGAAAAATATGGCCAAAATGTGGAAAGAGTTTTCCAAGGGCCTATGGGCAGAATTACCTCCGTTCCGGCTCCTGCTTGGTTTATGTCCAACTCTTGCGGTTACCACCACAGCAGAAAACGGCTTCGGTATGGGGATAGCAGTAGTGTTTGTTATCACACTGTCCAGCTTTATCGTCTCGGCAATCCGAAAGATTATTCCTAAAAAAGTTCGTATCGCCTGTTATATTACAGTCGCTGCATCTCTTGTAGTAGCTGTAGAATTGCTGATGCAGGCGTACGCTTACCCGTTATATCAGCAGCTTGGTATTTTTGTACCATTGATCGTTGTTAACTGCCTTATTCTCGGCAGGGCGGAAGCCTTTGCAGGTAAGAACCCTATACATCTGGCAGTAGCAGATGCTCTGGGTATGGGTATTGGTTTTACCCTGTCACTTACCTTCCTTGGTGCAATTCGTGAATTACTGGGAACCGGCTATGTCTTCGGCATAGAAGTTCTCTCCGGTTCATTTCAGCCGGTTAAATTCATGGTTGCAGCACCGGGTGCATTTGTGGCGCTTGGTCTTATCCTTGCCGGAATGAACTACCTGAGCATTCTTCAGGCAAAACGCCGTGGCGACCCTGCTCCGGAAAACCCAACTACAGGCTGTGATGCATGTCGCGCCTGTGCTGGTCACAAGTAACTGGAGGTAGTATACTATGGAATATTTCCTGCTTTTTATCTCCGCGATCTTCGTTAACAACATCGTTCTTGCCCAGTATCTGGGACAGTGCCCGTACCTTGGCTGCTCCAAGGAAAAAGGGGTATCCATCGGTATGGGCGGTGCGGTTATCTTTGTTATGGTTATCGCAACCCCTTTGACATGGGTTATTCAGAACTACGTGCTTGTGCCGCTTGAACTGGGGTACTTGCAAACCATTATGTTTATTCTGGTTATTGCATCGCTCGTACAGCTTGTAGAAATGTTTTTGAAGAAATCCGTACCACCGTTGTACAACGCGCTTGGTATCTTTCTTCCGCTCATTACTACAAACTGCGCGGTTCTCGGTGTTGCAATTCTCGTTCAGCGTAAAGAATTCGACCTCGGTCTTTCAATATTCTACTCATTTGCTTCAGGCTTAGGCTTCTTACTTGCGTTAGTCTTGCTTGCAGCAATTCGCGAACGGCTGGAAGTTACCCATCTGCCAAAATCTATGCAGGGTGTTTCTGCTGCGCTGGTGATGGCTGGTATCATGTCTCTGTCCTTCATGGCCTTTAAGGGCATGATCTCTTAGGCACAGGGTTATATGCATGTGACTCCCCTTGCGGGATAAACTAACAAGGATAGCATTATGGTTTTGACATCTGTCCTTTCATTGCTAGCTCTGGGCTTTTTCTGTGCGGTTGTGCTGTCAGCAGCATCCCGTGTCTTCTATGTAGAAGAAGACCCAAGAGTAGAGGCAATCTGTGAAGCACTTCCGGGTGCTAACTGCGGCGGTTGTGGCTATGCCGGTTGTGAAGCGTACGCCATTGCCGTTATTACTGACCCTGATGTATCTGCCGGACTTTGTTGTGCCGGTGGCGCCGAAGTAACAGTAGCAGTATCAGAACTTTCCGGTAAAGCAGCCGGTGGCGATGATCCGGAAATTTCCTTCCGCCGTTGTGTGAAGGATCAAGGCAAGGTTCAGAAAAAATTCGAATATCAGGGCGTACAGTCATGTACAGCAGCAGGCTTGCTGCAAGACGGCCCTGATGCTTGTAAATACTCCTGTCTTGGCTACGGTGACTGTGTAAAAGCATGTCCGTTCGATGCCATGTACATTGAGAACAATCTGGTTATTATCGACCCTGAAATGTGTGTAGCCTGTGGCGCATGTATCAACGTCTGCCCGAACCATGTTCTGGAAATGATACCGCGTCGCGCTCGTGTTCAGGTTTTCTGTTCTACTCAGGACAAAATGAAAGCTGTTATGGACGTGTGTGAAGCTGGCTGTATCAACTGCATGAAGTGCGTGAAGAAATGTCCAGCAAAGGCTATTTCTCAGGTAAATGGTCAAATCAAAATAGATCAGGCTGCGTGTCTTGCATATGGGCCTGATTGTGACGAAGTGTGTGTTGATGCGTGTCCGCGTGACATTCTGCGTCTTATGTGTCCTGTAGGTATCAGTGCGAAAGCACAGGAAGCCGCAGAAGCAAAAGCCGCTGCGGAAGCAGCCAAGGCAGCAGAAACAGAAACTCCACAGCCAACCGCCTAATAGGAGCAAAGACTATGACTACATCTCGTCGACAGTTCCTGCAGGCTTGCGGTGTGCTCGGTCTTGGTGCCGCTGTAACCGGCGTGCCAGCAGTAGCGTCCGCCACACGTGTGGGTGACGAATATAAAGTGCAGGAAACCCGTTTTATGATGGGTACTGTGGTAACCATTACCGCGCTGCACTCCTCCAAGCAGCTTGGAGAAGAAGCCATTGGGCGTAGTTTCGAAGAAATTACGCGACTCGAAGCACTTCTTAGCCGCTACAAAAGCGATTCTCCTGTTTCTGTCTTGAACAGAGACGGACGTGTTTCCGGTATTCCACAGGAGCTTGCAGAAGTTGTGCGTAGCGCACGGTTGCTCAACAAGCTTTCTGACAGCGCATTTGATGTAACCATCAAGCCTGTTGTTGACCTGTATAGCGCAAAAGCTGACCGGAAGAGTGATATGGCTCTTTCAAGAGCAGAGTTTGAAGAAGCACTTGCTCTTGTTGATGCTGACTCACTGATTCAAAAGCGTAACTCTATCCGCCTTAACCGTGAAGGCATGGGAATTACGCTGGACGGCATTGCAAAAGGTTACATCGTGGATAAAGCTTCAGCAGTTCTTGCTGCACATGGCGCTAAAAATCACATGATTAACGCCGGAGGCGATATCCGTACTATGGGTGAAAAAGCAGGCAGCAAACCTTGGGTTGTTGCTGTGCAGGACCCTGAAAAGAAAGGGCACTATCCTGCTGTGATCCAGATGAATACTGGTGCACTTGCCACTTCTGGCGGGTATGAAGTGTTTTACGATAAGAACCATATGTACCATCACTTGGTAAGTCCTCAATCCGGCTTGAGTCCTAATAATGTTGCATCTGTTTCTGTTATGGCTCCAAGTGTTATGGAAGCAGACGCCCTTGCTACAGCAGCATTCATCATGCAGTCTCGCAAGGGACTACAGTTTATTAAGTCACTTAATGGACGTGAAGCGCTTATTGTGACTAAAGATGGTATGAAATTAAGTACCCCTCACTTTGGTTAGTATAAATACTCATTATTATAAGAGCCAGCCTGCTATGCAGGCTGGCTCTTTTTTTATGTAAAAAAAATGAATTTTAGTTTATCGCATAAGTAATTGCAAAAAACACTTCTGTTACAATTGTAATTTACACTTAAGTTTTTATTTCTAGCTCCGATCAGCTATTTGAATAAAAGGAGGAGACGGTGAAAGCAGACTCGATAAAGATAAAGGTAACGTTCTTTGCTGGCGTCACACTAGTAATAGTGATGAGTGCCTTAATTGTAATATCCGGTATTACATTGTGGAACACTTCTTCAGAAGATGCACTTGAAAATGCCAGATCAGTTGCGACTGTACATTCCAAGAAAATTCAAAATACAATGAATCAGGCGCTGAGCATAACCAAAACTATGGCTACAGCGTTAACTGGAATGCGTTCTGTTGAGTATCTCGACAGAATGGGCGTTGACGCAATGCTGAAGCAAGTTCTGAAAGAGAACTCTAATGTTGTCGCGAGTTTCACATTGTGGGAGCCTGATACAATTGACGGCAGAGATTACAACTACAAAGACACGGAAGGTCATGACGAAACTGGACAGTATCGACCATACTGGAGTCGTGGCACTGGCGATTCTTTCATTGTTGAGCCGTTGCAAGATTATGAGGGTCTGTTTCCTGTTCCATTACTAGGTGATTATCTTATCGATCCGTACCTCTATACTATTCAAGGAGAACAGCAACTCGTCAGCACCTTGATAAGTCCTGTTAAAGTCCGTGGAAAATATGCCGGTGTTGTCGGTATCGACATTAACAACAGCTTCTTACAAGAGTCCATCGAAGCGAATGACTTATTTGATGGAACGGGTGAAATTATTGTTATCGCCAACAGTGGAGATATCATCGGTCACTCAAAAAAATCTGAGATGGTTGGGAAAAGCATTTACAAGGTATTCCCGAAACTTCATCACCTGCCGGATCACGTAAAAAAGGGTGAGCGCGACGTAGAATACAATGAAGCGCTTGATTTGTACCACATTATTGAGCCGATCTGGGTTGGTGACATCCCGACTCCGTGGAGCCTGATGATTACCCTGCCAAAAAGTTACACAACACAGGAAGCAACTGATGAAGTGAAGACTCTTTTGCTTACTGCTTGCGGATTAATGATTTTTGGACTTCTTGGTATGTGGTTTGTTGCTTCACGTATTGCAAACCCAATTATCAAGATGGCAGGTGTTGCAGTTAAAGTTGCTGACTCTTCTTTCCAGGATTTATCTGGTATTCCTGAGGCAAGTGAGTTTTCCGGCGAGTTGCTAGACTTGCATTATGGATTAAAAAGCATGACGACGCAGGCAGTAGATGCCCTTGAAGATGCAAAAGCTCAGTCTATGGAAGCAAAGGAAAAAGCTGAAATCGCAGAGCAGGCTGTTCTTGAAAGTGAACAGGCGAAGCGTGAGGGTGAGCAGGCAATGCAGCGAGGCATTACAGAAGCCGCTTCACGTATTCAGGGCATTGTAGAACGGGTTTCGGCGGCCTCAGGACAGCTGCAAGCTCAAGTTACAAATTCCAGTCTGGGTGCAGAAAATCAGCGTGATCGCATGACAGAAACAGCTACAGCTATGGAAGAAATGAATGCTACCGTACTGGAAGTTGCGAAAAATGCTTCTGAAGCTGCTGCGAACGCTGATGCAACCAAAGCCCGAGCGACAGAAGGCGCTGCTGTGGTAAGCGATGCAGTCCAGTCCATCATGGAAATTAACCGTCAGGTTGGAGAAATGAAAAAGGGTCTTGATGACCTTGGACAGCAAACAGAAGGCATTGGTCAGATAATGGAAGTTATTACTGACATTGCAGATCAGACTAACTTGCTTGCTCTGAACGCTGCTATCGAAGCTGCTCGAGCTGGCGAAGCAGGACGCGGTTTTGCCGTTGTTGCTGATGAAGTGCGTAAACTGGCAGAAAAAACCATGTCTGCAACCAGCCAAGTAGGCAGTGCTGTGGCGGCGATTCAAGCAGGAACTCGTGAAAATATCGCCAGCATGGAACATGTGTTTGGTGTGGTAGAAGACAGTACCAAGCAGGCACAGGAATCCGGCACATCTCTTACAAACATTGTGACTATTTCTGAGTCAACAGCAGATCAAGTACGTGCCATTGCGACAGCGTCAGAAGAGCAGGCTGCCACTTCTGAGCAGATTAACCGTGGTACAGAAGAAGTAACAAGGATCTCCGAAGAAACAAACGAGTCTATGAACGAAGCATCCAATGCAATCACCGAACTTACTTCTTTAACAACCGAACTTGCATCCATTGTACATGAAATGCAAAACAGCAAATAAGAACGTTTTAATCGTTTTCAAAGCGGGGTGGTCTGAACAGGCTTCCCCGCTTTTTTTTTGACAGAGCCTAAAAAGAACTTATGTTCCTTGATGTACATTAATGCAGCTTAGCAAGCTGCAATTATGGCTAGGAACCTGAAAAGTTGGCTTCCTGTAAGCTCGTGATTGCCAAAGTAATTGATTAATTCCCTACCTTGTAGGTAGTATATCAAACGTATACAATCACTGCTTGCAAAAATAGCCAAACATGCTAGTCCTACCCTCACGCGATACAGTCCGGTCGTATCTGCTTATATAGCTGATAGCTATTGTAAATGTGAGTGTGTACAGACTGGTTGATTTGTACTTTTTTTATTGTGAAGAAGGCATATTTGATTGATTGCGACAGCGGTTACTAAGTAGCTTTTTACTAACTTGCTGTTCTTTAAGTGTTTAGCTGCATCAGCTGGCACAGTTAACTGACTTATTTCTTTTTATTCTACAGTAAATTGTGCGACAGACAGTTCATTGTAAGAGCGAGCCTGCCGCCGACCTACACATCTTTTTTTGCGGAGGATGCCTTATGTCTAAGCACGTAGTTGTTATTGGTGCTGTTGCCCTTGGTCCAAAAGCTGCCTGTCGTTACAAACGTCTTTGCCCAGACGCAAAAGTAACAATGATAGATCAGGCTCCACGCATCTCTTATGGTGGCTGTGGTATTCCTTACTTTGTTTCCGGTGAAGTAAACACCGTCGTAGACCTTCAGTCTACACCATACCACATCGTTCGTGACGCTGCGTTTTTTAAAACTAACAAAGACGTAGACGTTCTGGTTAACACACGTGCTACCTCCATTGATCGCGAAGCAAAAACTGTTTCCATTGAAAACGTGTTAACTGGCGAAAAAGAAGTTATTTCTTACGATGAGCTTGTAATTGCTACCGGCTCCAAGCCAAACATGCCTCCATTTGAAGGTATTGATCTTAAAGGTATCACTCCTGCCACAAACCTTGAAGAAGCAGAACTTATCAAAAACGCTGTTGCAAACGGCGAAGTTAATAATGCTGTTGTCGTTGGCGCAGGATTTATCGGTCTTGAAATGGCTGTTGCATTTGCTGATATGTGGGGCATCAACACAAGCGTTGTTGAGCTTCAGGAGCAGGTGCTTCCTGGATTCATGCCTAAGTCATTAGCAAAAATGGCACAGGCTGATCTTGAAAACAATGATGTGAATGTATACCTCGGCGAGTCTGTTACCCGCTTTGAAGGTAAAGACGGCAAGGTCACTAAAGTTATCACCAACAAGCGTGAAATTGAAGCTGACCTCGTTATCCTTGCTGTCGGTGTATCTCCAAACACCCAGATTGCTGTTGATGCAGGTATTGAGTGTGACGAACGCGGTGCTATCCTCGTTAACGAACGTTTCCAGACTTCTGACCCTGCAATCTACTCCGGTGGTGACTGCGTAACTATCCCTAACCTTGTTACTGGCAAACGCGGCTTCTACCCGCTCGGTTCCATGGCTAACCGTCAGGGTCGTATTATCGGCACTAACCTTGCCGGTGGTAATGCAAGCATGGCTGGTGCAATCGGCAGCTGGTGCGTAAAATTATTTGAAAAATCATGCAGTGGTGCAGGTCTTACTCTTGAACAGGCTCTCGCAAACGGATTTGATGCTATCTCCGTTCATGTTGAGCAGATGGACAGAGCGCACTTCTTCCCTGAAAAAGCACTTATGTCACTTCAGATCGTTGTAGACCGTGCAACACGTCGTGTTCTCGGTATGCAGGGTATGAACGAATTTGGCGATGCGCTTACAGCTCGTATTAACGCAGTCGTTCCGCTTATTTCTTCCCACGCTACCATCGATGATGTATCCAACCTCGAAGTTGTATACTCTCCACCGTTCTCTTCTGCGATGGATATTGTTAACGCTGTTGCAAACGTTGCTGATAACGTACTTGCAGGCAGCAATAAGTACATGGATCCTGCTGAATTTGAAAACTGCTGGGCAGAGCGTGACTGCGGTGATTACTACTTCATCGATACCCGCCTTGCAGGTGGTGCAAAAGATATGTGCGAAGCACACCCAGAGCACTGGCATAATATTCCAAACGAAGAAATTCGTGAACGCATTAATGAAATTCCAAAAGACAAACAGGTAGTCATGATCTGCAACACAGGTCTGCGTTCATACGAAGCAATGCTGCTTGCTTGTGAGCTTGGTATTGAAAACATCAAAGCCTCTGCTGGCGGTATGGGCGCTCAGAAAAAACTGAACGCTACTATCTAAGGCTTGGGTTAGGCGTAAAGTCTTGAGGGTTGTCTTCGGCGGCGCTGCGAAGCTTGTTGCCTCCGGCGGCTGGGCTGAAACTTTTGCAAAGTTTCCCCCAGACCCCCTTCAAAACTTTTCATTATGCGAGGATATCCCGTTGGATATGTCTTTGCACGGCTTAGCGTAACTTGATTCAAACAAAAAGGCTGTCCTATCTATGTAGGATAGCCTTTTTTACTTGTTATTTTTAAAGAACATTGCAGCAAAAGACGTAGGCACAAGCCAACTTGAATAAGGAAGGGTAGTGCCGCTTAAGCCGCGAGAGAGCAAAAGAAACGTGCTGGTCTCGCAGGTAAAAGTCTTTGGAGATTTTTAAGAACCTTTCTTCGCGTAGATTGTAATTTGAAACTTAACACCTTGATGAACTTAGGGCTTCAAAACAAGAAGCCCCATGATATGTTGTCCTTACATGAAAAAACTCCACAATGGAGGGATAACTACATGGGGCATAAACAGATTACATTTGAAG
>NZ_JAOARI010000013.1 GCF_025210605.1 Halodesulfovibrio sp.
AAATACGTAATGAGTGCTTGGAAAAAGATTGAGAATGCTTTGGTAGACGTAACTTACGCAGAAGTTGGTTGCGGAACCATTTGTACTTGCTGCAAACGCTGCGGAAAGTAGAAAAAGCGCCGAAAGGCGCTTTTCTTTTTTTGCAACGTCAAAACCAGAAAGAGCAAGTAGGGTCAGTATAGCAATTACTTGCCTCTATTAAAAAATATCTGATTCGTTATCACTCCTGTGGAAGTCATTCCGCAGGTTTTTTATTTTATCTGGGTAAGAGGCAAGCGTCTTTTTGGGACTGAAAAAAAGGAATGTATGTAAACTGTGTTGTAGTAAAGAGTGCCTCGTGTTTGTGCTATCGATGTAATAGTCTAAATTTACTGACGATATGTGATCGATAAAAAATTTTTATGAGAATGGTGAAAAAATTGAATTTTACTTTATGAGTCGCGAGGCATAGTTACTCTTTCAACGGAGGAAAACAAAATGAAATACGTAATGAGTGCTTGGAAAAAGATTGAGAATGCTTTGGTAGACGTAACTTACGCAGAAGTTGGTTGCGGAACCATTTGTACTTGCTGCAAACGATGCAGAAAGTAGAAAAAGCGCCGAAAGGCGCTTTTCTTTTTTGTAGAAGAAATAAAATATATGTAAAAAGTGAAAATTTTCACTAGTAGTTTTATTCGATACTTAACGTCTTAATAATAAAATGATACTGTTTTCATCCTGTGGAAGAAGTTCTACAGGTTTTTTTATTTTAAGAGAGAGTTTTATTGTTCGTTAAAATGAGTAGTGCAGTGATAAAAATATTAAAAATAAAAAATTTTCGACTATAAAATTAGCAAAAGATAGTTCTACCTACCTATAAAGATCTGTAATAGTGCATTATTTTCCAATAATAAGTTTTTTTCATGAGAATAGTGAAAAAATTGAATTTTACTTATCAGACAGTGAGGCATAGTTACTTTCTTAACGGAGGAAAACAAAATGAAATACATTATGAGTGCATGGAAAAAATTTGAGAATGCTTTGGTAGACGTAACTTTCGCCGAAGAAGGTTGTGGAACCAATTGTACTTGCTGCAAACGTTGCAGAAAGTAAAAAAGCGCCGAAAGGCGCTTTTTTTTGGTCTTCAAAAAGACCACAAGCATTCTTGACTTTGGCTGTGTTTGACAGGCAGGAAGTGGTTGGACGGTATTAGACGGAATCATATAGGAGAATTCATGACACGTTCGCCGGAAACACAGCCGCAGAAACTCCCAGGCCAATCTGCTGGCACGGATAAAAAGAAAAAGATTACCTTAGAAACAGTATTCCCCGATAATCCTGCATGGCAGCCCCTTCGTATTGATCCGGCTGTTGGAGAACGCATGGCGTACGACGGGCTTATTGGGGGCTATGGTTGTTGCTACGGTGCATTTTACAGCATAATAGGGCAGATGGCAGAATTACACGGTGCCCCGTATAACGAATTTCCATTCCATGTCATGAAGGCAGGTCGTGGTGGCGTTGGCGGTTGGGAATCGACTTGCGGAGCATTACTCGGTGCAGCGTTTGCCTATGGATTGTTTTACGAGAAGAAAGAACATAACGAACTCGTGCGCGAGCTATTTTATTGGCATGATACAACACCACTGCCGATTTATCGCCCAGCTACTAATTGCAAGCTTGATGTAGAATTGCCGAGTTGTACTATCGGTAATGTTCTTTGCACGACGTCTAAAGTCCGTTGGGCACATGCTTCTGGCTTTCCGGTCAAATCAAAAGAGCGTTCTGAGCGTTGTGCACGTCTGACAGCGGATGTTGCACGTAAGGCAATAGAGATTTTGAATGCAAAAATAGACGGCTCCTTTGTTCCGACCGTGGATAAGAAAGCAGCCATACAATATACTGTCGATGTAGGGTAAAAACTCCTCCGCATTTAATAACAAAAAAGGCTGGTCTTCAAAGATGAAGACCAGCCTTTGTATTTTCTAGTAGATTGCGAGACTAGTTAATGGACTGGGACTCGCTGTTGCAAGCTTCAACGGTGCAGCGTGCAGCTTCTTCTGCTTTCTGCGCCTGATATTCGTGAATTTCAACGAATTTGATTGCGCCGAATTTACATGCTTTTGCACATGCAGTGAGTTCTTCACCGTTTTTAGCGCGCCATTCAGAGCACTGGTCGCATTTAATTGCAACCTTGCGGGAAGTAGGAGCTGCATCACCAATGATTGGTTCGTTGTGAGCAACGTTGATAGCACCAAAAGGACAAACCATTACGCACATTTTACAGCCTACACAAAGCTGCTGACGAACACGAACCATACCCGGTTCACGAACGAGAGCTGCTGTTGGGCAAACGCGAGCACAAGGTGCGTTGTGGCACTGGTGGCACTGTACAGGAACTTTAGCTTTCTCAATTTTGCATACTTTGATGCGGCTCAAGTTGGTAGCTTTGTTTTTGATAATCTCTTTGCGTGTAAGGCTGGTGTGTGCTTCAACACAAGCGATTTCGCATTTTTTACAGCCTTTGCATTTCTCAGCGTCAACAACCAATGCGTATTCTTTAGTTTCCATGAGAATCATCCTTATTAACAGGTTCCACTTCGAGACTCTTTACTTGCAGTTCCCGACCGGTAACCATGGTAAGATTTGTATTTGAACATCGTGGACATGTATCCGCGACGCGTTGTTCGAACGTGTAGTGACACTCTTTGCATTTCCAGCTTGCCGGAACATCAATGTATGTCAGTTTTACACCTTTAAGAGGAGTGTTCTCTGTGCAAACTTCAAAGCAACCTTCGAGAGTGTGCTTTTCTATGCAGGTATGTTGACCAATTTCTATGCGAATTTCGCGAACGATGACGTCTTTGTCTTTCACGGTCTCGTTGACTATGGCGATCATACTCTGAGTGATAGCTAATTCATGCATCAGATTATTCCTCTTACTCTACTGAATACTGTTGGTTGTCTCCTTTGCGGGCATAAGGGCAACGCCCTTGCCGCCGGAGGCAACCAAACAGCTATTGTCTCAACGTTGGACTCTTAACGCTCTGTACAAGAGAGGCAAGGGTCAATGCTGTTTACGATAAGTGCGATATCCGCAACTTTCGCTTTATCCAGCATTACGCGCAGACCTTCCCAGTTTACATAGGTTGGTACGCGCCATTTAAGACGTTCTGGGTACATGGTGCCGTTGGTACGCATGTAGTAGATAAGTTCGCCGCGTGGTGCTTCGGAGCGTGCCACAGCCTGACCTGCCGGAATATCCGGAAGTGGATCACAGCAGATAGGACCTTTAGGCATCTGGTCGAGGCACTGTTCGATAAGACTGATGGATTCGAATATTTCACCGAGACGTACGAGTGCACGAGAGCGAACATCACAGCCTTCTCCAAGAACAACATTGAAAGCAAGCTTGTCGTAAGCAGCGTACGGTGTTTCTTTACGGACATCGTTATCAATGCCGGAACCGCGTGCTACAGGACCACCAAGACCGTATTCAATGGCAGCTTCCGGTGGGAGGATGCCTACGCCTTGAGTACGCGCTTTTACCTGTGGGTGAGTTGCGTACATATGTCTGAACTCTTCCACTGGCTTTTTCAATTCTTCAAGGGTCTTGCGGAGATACGCTTCGAGTTCGTCATCAAGATCGTACTTCGCGCCGCCAATGGTGTTGGCGGAAATATCCATTCGGTTACCCCAAATGGTTTCTTTGAGATCCTGCATGGTTTCACGTACTTCCATGGCATGCATGAAGAGTGTGTTAAAACCGATAACGTGCAGACCGATGCCCACGTTGAACATGTGAGAAGCAATACGTTTTACTTCGTCTGCAATAACGCGCAGGTATTGACCGCGTTCAGGAACCTGAATTTTTGCGATGTTTTCCAGCGCCATGCAGTATGTCAGCGGGTGGTTGTTGGAACAGAGTGAACATACGCGCTCTGTGAGTACGATGTTCTGGAAAAAGTTACGTTCAAGCGCAAGGCTTTCCATGCCACGGTGAGCGTGTCCGGCAAACATTTCGATGGACTGGACTACTTCACCTTTTACATCCAACTGAAAGTACATTGGCTCTTCAAGAGCAACGTGCAGGGGACCGACTGGGATAGTGTATGTATTAGACATGCTAGCTCTCCTCTCCTTTCTCACCCATAATTTTTTCCCAAAGTGAGTTGGTAGACGCACTGTTGGTCATGGTGGAAAGAGGAACAAGTCGTTCCATTGCTTCGGACTGTACACCCTCATGCAGGAACAGCGGACGCGGGTTAGGGTGGTTAGCAACGGTAATTCCGTAGCTTTCCGCCATTTCGCGTTCAGTCCAGTCTGCTGACTTATGCCACTGTGTAATGGAAGGCACAGTCGGCTCAACACCGGTAGGCAGTACGGTAACAGTTACGGAAAGACCTTTCATAACAAAGTGGTAACACACTTCGTGGAAGGACTTTGCGTCGTCTGCTTTAGCGTTACACGCAGAGATGGTTACAAGGCGTCCTTCCGGCAGAATTTTTTCTGCAAACAAAGGAAGGTCTGCAACATCATTAAGGGTAACCCAGCCGTACTGGTTTTCTTTAAGGTCGGCAGTCCAGCTAAGTTCTGCACCTTTCGGCATGGCTTTAACGAGTTCAATCACTCGTTCTTTCATTGTGTTAATCATGGATCTGAGCTCCAAACTGTTGTGCGGCTTTCTGTCTTCTGCACTCAGGACAAAGACTGTAGATGTTCTCGAGTTCTTTAGTCGGTGTTCCGTAAATGTGGTCGAGCATAGCATGCGGCATATGCGGCATTGGCTGGTCACATTCGGAGCAACGAGCGTATGCAATAAACTCGTGTTCTTTCATCTTGTATTTGTCTTCGTTGCGATGCGCGGTAGACCAGTTGTTGGTCAGGCGGATTGCATCAGTAGGACAGTAATGCTGGCATAACCCGCAGAATGTACAGGTGTTGTGCCATACGTAGAAATCCTTACCGGAGCCGTCTTCACGTTCTACGTGTTTGATTGCGTTACCTGCACAAACAGTTGCACAGACACCACAGCCAACGCAGGATTCAGGGTCAACAGTGACCTTGCCGCGAAGTCGAGCCGGAGTGAAGGTTTCACCGAACGGAAACGGGTCAGTGGAAGGACCTTGCTTAAGGTTGTTCCAAAGAACTTTAAAGATACTAAGCATCGTTCTCTCTCCTAGATCCGTGTTTTCCAAATATCCAGTGCCATAGCTACACCTTCAAGAATAGCCTGAGGGCGCGGTGGACAACCGGCTACGTTCACATCAACAGGAATAATATCGTCCAGCATAATCGGTACAGAGTAGCTACCTCGGAACACGCCGCCGGAAATCGGGCATACACCCACAGCAACGGTTACCTTAGGATCTGGAATCTCTTCATAAACACGCAGCACCTTATCTTTAACCATAGCGGTCACAGGGCCGGTGATAAGAACAATATCAGCATGCTTCGGGCTACCGCAGTATTTGCAGCCGAGGCGTTCAACATCATAGCGCGGAATAAGCGCAGTGGTAGCAAGTTCTACGTCACAACCGTTACAGGAGCCCGCGTTAATACGGTACAACCACGGAGAACGGACAGCCTTGCTTTTAATAGCATCGATAATAGACATATCAGCTTTCCTTATTTGAGCAGAAGGGTCAGTCCAAGACTCACGTATGCCAGTACAGACGGGTACTTGAGGTAGAACTTGAAGGTCTGGTCAGTACGCAGGCGTCCGGTTGCAGAGCGAACAATGGTCACGGATACAAGCATGAGCATGAAGCATTTGAAAATGAACCATGCAAGGTTGGCGAAAGCACCACCCGGAACAGTTCCCGGGAAGAAGAGTGCAACACCAAGTCCCATTACAACAACCAGCTTGAGCGCACTCATAAGGTTGAACATGGCAAGCAGTGGACCAGAGTATTCAAGCAGCGGGCCTTCAAGCAATTCCGGCTCAGCTTCCGGAAGGTCAAATGGAACAGCGCCCATTGTGCCCGGAATAAAGCAAAGGAATGCGATGAATGCTGGAAGCATTGTCAGGTTGAAACCAAAAGAGCCGTTTGCATGCTGGTAGGCTACAACCTGTGCCAGTGAGAACTCGGAACCGTCTGCGCCGCCTGCTTTGAGAGCAACAGTAAGAAGCACAACAAGCAGAGGAATTTCATACGCAAACATGAGAACCATTTCACGGGATGTACCGATTGCACCGTACGGGGAGCTGGACGCGGAACCTGCGAGCATAAACGCGATTGCAGGAATCGGCAGCAAGTACAGAAGCATCAGCATATCGCCAAGACCGGTAGCGCCATCCCATACACCCGGTACAGGAATAAGCATTGCTGCTACCATCATGCCCATGAAGCCAAATACAGGAGCAAACTTGAAGATTGCTTTGTTTGCGGTATCAGGGATGATTGTTTCTTTCTGACTCAATTTAATGATGTCGTAGAAAGGCTGAAGGATCGGAGGACCTACGCGGCGCTGGAGGCGCGCGCAGATCTTACGGTCAAACCCTTTCAAAAGAAGCCCCAGAAGCAGAGCGAAAAGTCCGCCCGGGAATATGAGTAAGTGAAAGCTATGTGAAAGCATATCTAACATGACTATTTTTTCCTTCTACCGGAAAGGAATTCAGCTGGAAGATTCAGCCACTGTTCCAGTACGGTCAGTGCAGGTTCGTAGAAGTTTGAGCCGCTGACATGAGATTTTTCTGCGCTGATGTCGGTAACACCACAACCGTGGGTATGACAGATACGCTCAGATTTATTCATGAAGGAGAGGATCAAACGAGCCACACCGTAGGAAATTGCCATCACCAGTGCACATGAAATTGCGTCCCACGCGCCTGAACCGGTAGCGATACCGCCGAGGTTAATGTCAAGCGGAGCGAATCCGGTAGATTCGATGATGGAGTTTACAGGTGCCAGAAGCAGTCCTGGGAACACGCCGAAGAAGAGGGACGCGCCAGCCAGAATTGCCATCGGCATACGCATAAGTTTGCCTACTTCTGTTACTCCTTCGAGTCTTGGGTTCAACTGACCGAAGAACGCGGAGTGCAGGAACTTAATCATATATGCAAGAGTAAGCACGGAGCCGGACAAAGCAAGCAGTGCCAGCAGAATTTCGCCCTCATCCATAAGACCGTGGTAGAGCATCCACTTGGAAGTGAAGCCGCTGAGTGGCGGAACACCTACAGCGGAGAATGCTGCAATGGCAAATACGGTGAGTGTAAACGGCATCTTGCGACCAATACCGGAAAGCTCGTCGAGCGTATCGGCATGGGTGCGGTACATGATTGCACCTGCTGCGAGGAACAGAAGGTTTTTAAAGAACATGTGGTTCACAAAGTGCATCAAGCCACCGGACACTGTCAGCGATGTTGCCATACAGATACCGAGAAGCACATATGCCATCTGGGAAACGGTGGAGTAAATCAGCACACGTTTAATAGATGTCTGCATTACTGCTTTAAGTGCAGCGTAGAAGATGGTGATGCCTGCAACCCATGCAAGAGTGTACATAATTGCCGGTTGCGCCCAGTAGCCGGACTTGCCTGCAAAGAACCCTGCGCCACCGATAATGAAGAAGAGCTTCATAAGTCCGAAAGGACCTGTTTTCAGCAGTACAGAGGAAATGTAACCGGAAACCGGAGTCGGTGCGGTTGCAGGGTGCATCCAGATATCAATTCGCAGTGGAAGCATTGCAGCTTTCATAGCAAAGCCAATCGCGATGAATGCCATTGCGTACATACCGGTGGAGCCGGACATAGTTCCGAGCGCCTGAGCAAGTTCACCGAATCCGAATACACCGGACTCTGCTGTGAGCATTGCTACACCGAAGAACATGAAGGATGCGCCAAGAATGTTGAATGTGAAGTACTTAAAGCCTTCTTTGAGAGCACTCTTGGACTCTTCATGGATAATGATGGAGTAAAGCGGCCAACTGGACATGATCTCCCAGAAAAGGAAGAACGTGAAAATGTTGGAGCTTGTTGCAACACCCAGCAGACCACCGATCATCAGCAGGAATAGGGTGAAGAAACGCCATTGGGTGTGGCTGTGATCCATGTAGTTTGCAGAGTATACGATGTTGAGAATACCCATGAGGATAATGAGGAGGCTGTAGCTGATGCTGAGCGCGTCCAGAGAACCCCATGAGAAACCAAGACCGATAAATGCAAGTACCAGAACGCCTACGGAACCCCATGCAGATTTTTCCAGATTGTCACGCAGGATGTACGGAACTACTGCGCCAACCATTGGAATTGCTGCGTAGAGCGGCCAGCCGACAGCTAAGTCTGGCAGAGGCTGAACTGCAATTTTGCCTGCTGCAAGCAGAGACTGCATTACAGGAACAACAATAACAAAGTTCAGCTGCGGGAATACGCCCAGCAAGAGACATGCTGTAGCAAGTACACCCATTGGTATGAGACAGGTAAGCGGAGCTTCTGCAACCGGCTCACCTTCGTATTTTTCAAAGAAGAGGATGCGTACAAGACGGGTGTAGTACACAACGCCCATCAGACCACCGGCAAGAATCATAACTGCCAGAAGTGGCTGACCTGCATCCATCGCTGCGTAAACCATGAGGAATTTACTTACAAAACCGCCGAATGGTGGCAGTCCCATAATACCCATGAGACCTGCAAACAAACAAAGACCGGTAAGCGGCATTGCGCGTCCCATACCTTTCAGCTTGCTTATAGTGTATGTTCCTGAGCGGAGGATAAGCATGCCAACACCGAGGAACAGCAGGTTTTTCATGATAGCATGGTTCACAACGTGCGCCATGGAGCCAGTGAGCGAAAGGTATGTTCCAAGACCAAGTACCGCTGCAATCTCACCGACTTGTGCCATGGTGGAGTATGCGAGCATGCGCTTAACGTTGGTCTGCATAAGTGCCATGACTTCTGCAAACAGCAAGGTTACTGCGCCAAGCACGGTAATCAGCGTTGTGATATTGAATGCGCCTTCCTGATTAAAGTATCCGGCTCCAAAGAGGGCAAAGCATACCATGAGCATGCCGTAGATACCGGTTTTTGTAAGAATACCGGAGAGCGGACCAGAAATGGAAGAAGGTGCCACAGGGTGAGCAGCAGGTAGCCAGCTGTGGAATGGTACAAGACCAGCTTTTACAGCAAAGCCGAAGAAACAGAGCAGCGCAGCAATACCGGCAAGCGCAGGGCTTATGTTTTCTGTTGCTTGAGCAATGGCAGCATAATCAAAGCTACCTGTTGCACTGTGGATAAGGAAGATACCGAACAGCAGGGCATATGCACCGGCTGCACACATAAAGAAGTATTTAAAGCCTGCTTTAAACGCGTTCTTAGTTTCTTCGTGAATAACGAGGAAGTAAGAGCTGAAGGTCATCAGTTCCCAGAAACCGTAGAGAGAGCCAAGGTGCTGGGTAAGAGTAAGACCAATCAAGGAACCCTGCATGAGAAGCAGGAAGAACCAGTAGCGGGTTGCGTTTTCTTTATGAATGTATCCACCTGAGTAGACGGTGACAATAAGTCCGATGCCGGACATGATACATGCAAAAAGTTTGGAAAGCGCAGGTGCGTCAGTAGTGGTGGTTGCAATCAGTGCAACTGCAGATAATGCAGTCGCCAGTGCAAAGCGCCAGTCAAAACGCTTGAGTGCTGCCGGAATGTACTGTGACGGAATCAGCAACAGGAATGCGCCGACATACGGAAGTGAAGCAGCAAGTGGCCAGTGAGCTTCAAACTCAGGCAGGCTGACTTCTGAACCGAATATCGCCATAACCGGATGCAGGATCAGATCTGGGAAAATGTGAGATACAGCAACAGCTGCACCAATTATTACGGTGATACCACCGAGAATCATGGAGGTAGCAGGCTTGTCTTCTGCATTTTCCGGTGCTTCAAAGCACAGTGTTTGAACAATGGTGATGGTGTACCACAAGGCAATACAGTTGCTTACAAGCAGCATGATTGCTGGCAGGTACATTTCAGCACTGATAAGTCCATATGTGAGAGCCAGTTTGCTTAACGCACCCTTGAACGGAGTAAATCCGATGGCAGAAAACATGGCAAACCCGAAGATTCCTGCGAAAAGTGGAGCACGCTTGAATGCGCCACGCAGGTTAGTAAGATCGAGTGAGCCAAACTGTCTTGCCAGCCCGAACAGTGCAAAAACAGCCAGACCTCTTATGGAGAGCTGATAGAAAAGGTGTAATGCAGCGCCTGCATTACCAGAGATTGTTCCTGTCCCGAACCCTGCAAGGACAGCTCCGATTTCCGCAATGCTGGAAAAAAGGAGTACGGTTGTTAATTTGTTAAACTGCTTGCAAGCCCAAATTTGCGTAAGCAGCAGAATCAAACACCCAAAGTAGACTGAGAAGTGAGAAGTGGTAACTTCAAGTAACATGCAATTCTTGCTCCTTATGAAAGAAGACAATACCGACTGCCCAGACGCACCTATAGCAGGTACATCCACGGTATTCTTCCAGTACACCGCAGAGGAAACCCCATTTCCCTGAATATAGCGCGGCTATATTCAATCTGCGGTGTTGTTTCTTTCAATCCGAATCCAGTGCGCCGTCGCAACACGGCTCAGCACTTCCTGTATGACGGACTGTTCAACTGCACGTTGCCCTTTTAGTGCGGAAGAAACAGTCATACGCATGACACTTTTTCGAAAAAACGGGTCGGCACTCCCGTAATTTGAAACTGTGTGGTGAAGTAGCTGGCAGCTCGTTATTTTTCAGTTTGGTGATTACCCTTTCAAAGAAGGAAAAGAAAATTGAGCTGATAGGACACGATTGTGGGAATTTTCTTAACCACAAATCTAATCAGCAATATAGTTCTTTTACATTTCTTTACACTTGAATGAGTAATCAATTAAACAATTTAGCGACCATTCGTCTCTTTTTTTGAGTATTTTGGTCTACATTGAAGAAGAGCGATGTACTACTTCCTAGATTAACAGCCTGTAATTTTGTAACTTATTTGCAAAAGCTGCGCTTTTTTTTATGAATGCTTTTGAAAATAAGGGTTAATGCCCATTTACTAGTAGGTGTTAATCTCATGGATTAATGGATTGATGTATTTTTATTGATTGATCATGCAGTGAACCTATAGCTTGTTTTGATTGATCGCACAATCTTTCTTTTGATTTTTGTGGTGTCGTGTAATGCCCTGAAAAAGCAGCATTTAGAAGAGAACGCTTGACCGCTGTTGATGGCTGTTTTGGAAAAAAAGACAATAATATCGCAGGGTGAAGTGAAAAAGCTTCTGAGAGAAGAAAAAATGATGTTTTTTTTGTATGTAGAATCGTGTTTTTTCTGAATAAAATGATGGAAAAAAATAACTATGAACAAAAAAATATCGTAGTAAAAAATGAAGTTGTTTTATTTTGGCTGAAGATAGATAAAAAAAATGCATAAAAAAATTTTTATACAATAAAATAAGAATAAAAATCGCAAAAAAAAATAATTAGTGTCTATTTTTTAAAAATAAGATTCTAAAAACTTTCATTTAACACGTAACTACTGTTTTTTGCTGTTGATAAAAAACTATCTAGGCTCCATAAAAAATATATCATAATTGATACATAGTGATAAAACTCACAAGCTAGTGATAAGGCAGAATAGTGTCACTAATTCAGGTGATTGTAAGTTAAGTATAGAGTGAAATTTTTGTTTTGCATTGAGATGTGGTGAAAGTAAGAGTTCATTATCATTAATTCTGTAATTTAAAACGGGTAGAACCAAAAATGTAGGAAAAGTGTTGCAAAGCCTAGATAGCATGTGATAGTTTTCACATGAAAGCGAAATCTATATTTTCGAATAGAAATGCAAGGCACACCGCATCATCTTTTCATATGTTTTACGCCCAATTAAGCATATGAGCGAAAATTACGCCAATAGATTTAAATAATGTATGAGGCTGAACCTTGGTTCAGCAGAAAAGCCTGACCATAAAAAATGGTCAGGCTTTTTTTTGTTTCTTTCAAGATGGGGCAGAGTGTTGTCGATAGGAGGGGGGCATGGGAGAAGAAGCTTAGAGTGACTAGGGAAATGTGCATCGAGCAAAAAAAAAGATCATACTTTCGTATGATCTTTTGTAAGTGCATGGTGCCCAGGGGGAGACTCGAACTCCCACGGGCGTGGCCCACTACCCCCTCAAGATAGCGTGTCTACCAATTCCACCACCTGGGCACTTATATGAGCTTCGCTAATGCGTCGCTCTGAGGTGCGTTAAGCTTTTGTCCCTCAACGCGGAAATGTGTTTATGTGGAATAACAAACTTTGGCAAGTGTTTTTTATGTTTTTTTTCAAAAAGTTTTGAATCTAATAAAATATCATGGCTGCTACTCCCTGAGAATGGGTTACTATGTACCGTGTTTTTTCGTGCAAGCGAGAACGCACCGGAAAGCTACATAGAGTATAATCAGGAGATATTTCATGAAATTAGTACGTATTTTTGCGATTACCGCAATCGTTATGAGCCTTGCTGCCTCATCATTTGCAATGAAACAAGATATGATGGCAAAACAACCGATGATGAAAGACGGCATGATTATGATGAAGATGAATTCTGATGGAAAGCTCATGCCTATGATGATGAAAGACGGCGGAATGCAGCCAATGATGATGAAAGACGGCATGGAAATGAAAGATAAAAAAATGCCGATGATGATGGCAAAATGCGGCGTAATTAAAATGCCTATGATGATGAAAGACGGCATGCTCATTCCAATGATGAAAGATATGAAAAACGACAAAATGATGATGAAAGATATGAAGATGGAATGCATGATGGTGCCAGTGATGACGGGCAACGGCATGGTTATGATGATGCCTGTGATGATGAAAGATGGTATGATGATGCCAATGATGATGAAAGACGGCATGATGATGCCAATGGAAAAGCCAATGATGATGAATGGTGGAAAAATGAAATAGCATCATAGGCTGAGGGCTGCTCAAGCTATATACTAGTTCAGAAAAAAGAGAATATTATCTCAAGGGTTAGAGAGATTTTTTCTTGATACAAGTATGGGCTTGGGTGTTGAACTTAAGCTATATGTTTTTTCTAGCCATGATTTTGTAGCTATTATCGAGCGCTCTGCATACGCAGGGCGCTTTTTTTGCTCGTAAGCCAAGACTGAGTAGACCGTATCTTTTGATCTTTGAATTTGCTGATGGAAAAAAAATGTAACAAAAATAGTATCGATAACTAATATCTTTACAAGGTGAGCAGAAATACTTATTTGGAAAATACAGCAAAATTAAAGCACAAAAGTTGATTCGGAAGATTACGAGCTGGATTTCCCAAAAGTATTATATGTTGTAAAAATGAAACGATTACATTGAGTTGTGAAAAGAATATTTTGCTTTAATAGCCTGAAATGAGGTACTATTAAATTTGACAAATGATAACTTGAACAAAGCAAGTGTAACAATGTTATGGAACAACTAGCTTCGTTGCGTTTCTAGTTATTCAACGCTGAATAATAAGTATTTTGGCGACATAATAAAAAAAGTTTCTGCCTCGCCCATTAGCGCAGGAACAAAATATTCAGGAGATGAGTGTGCAGCGTTCAGAATCTATTGAAAGAATTGAAAGTCAGGATGTGTGGGATGTGCTGATTATCGGTGGTGGCGCTACCGGACTTGGTTCCGGTGTAGATGCTGCTTCAAGAGGGTATTCAACCGTTCTGCTTGAATCTGCGGATTTTGGTCAGGCTACTTCCAGCCGAAGCACAAAGCTTGCCCATGGTGGAGTGCGGTACCTTGAACAGATGAATTTTTCTTTGGTATATGATGCGCTGCATGAACGTGGTCGCATGCGTCGCAATGCACCGCATCTGGTGGATGACCAATCATTTATTGTTCCAACCTACAGCTGGTGGGAAACACTTTATTATGGTGCTGGGCTTGTCGTGTATGACCTGTTGTCAGGGCCGTTCAGCTTTGGATTCTCGTATCCAATGATACGTAACCGCGTGTTTAACCATGTTCCCGGTTTGAATCCTGCAAAAGTAAAAGCAGGCGTCCGTTATCATGATGGTCAGTTTGATGATTCAAGGTATGTAATGGCGCTGGCGCTCACTATGAATGACCTTGGTGGCTGTCCGGTTAACCATATGCAGGTTGTATCACTCATCAAAGAAGAAGAAACTGTACGGGGTGTGGTTGCTGTTGATTTGCTAACAGGCAAAGAACACAAAATTTACGCACGTTCAGTTGTTAATGCGACAGGTGTCTTTACAGATGATATTCGCCAGATGGATGATCCTTCCGTAACGCCTATTCTGCAACCTAGTCAGGGAATTCACTTAATGCTCGACAGAGAATTTTGTCCGGGCGAGGCTGGTATTCTTATTCCTAAAACTGATGACGGGCGCGTTGTGTTTGTTCTGCCTTGGCATGATAAACTTATTATTGGGACAACAGATACAGAAGTTGATGCCCCGGAAATGGAACCAAGAGCGACTGATGCAGAAGTTGATTTTCTTCTTGAACACGTTGGGCGCTTCCTTGCTCGTAAGCCTCAGCGTAAAGATGTTCGCAGTGTATTTAATGGTATCCGTCCGCTTATTAAAGCAGAAGGCTCAGGCGCAACATCCACGTTGTCCCGCGATCACTATTTGACTGTTTCTCCATCAGGGCTTGTCACAATTGCGGGTGGTAAATGGACAACATACCGTAAGATGGCAGAAGATGTTGTTAACACCTGTGCGAAAACAGCTGGATTACCGGAAGCAGATTGCCGAACCAGCAACCTGCCGTTGCATGGCTGGACTCGTGACTTTTCTAAGAGTGACCCACTTCGTGTGTACGGCAGCGATACAGAGAAGTTATACGATCTGCTGGACGAAGATGATTGCTTGGCAGAATTGGTGCACAGTCGTCTGCCATACCGTAAAGTTGAGGTGGTATGGGCTGTGCGTTCTGAAATGGCGCATACTTTGTATGGTGTTCTTGCGCTTCGTACCCGTGCATTGCTTCTTGATGCAGAAGCGACAATAGAAGCTGCGCCGGAAGTTGCGCGACTTATGGCTGCTGAACTTGGTCTCTCTGGTGACGATGCAGATGCATGGATTGATGCACAGTTAGCAGAGTTCCGAGAAGTAGCAGCTCTATACGTTGCAGGAAATTGCTGCGAATTGTAACCTGCTTTGTTTTACGTAAATGAAACCCGCCTCCAGTTGGAAGCGGGTTTTTTGTTTTGTTCTCATTAATAATGCGAAATGAAATTTTGCTTTGGTGAGTAAGCTTCGAAAATACTCTTTATGTACAATTGAGCTATATATAATGATGTAGCTAATGTGCGCCGTATGTTTGAGCCAGCCATAACAACCTCAACTGGCTGGACATATAAGCGCTTTAGTCCAATCAGTTGAGATTGTTTACGGGAACGCCTAACTGGCGTGGAAGTAAGCTTCAGGAAGAGGACTGCCAGTGGCATTGTCTTCAGTTGCTGTAAATCCATGCTGATTGCATAACGCTTGCTCAGCTGTGGCGTAAATGTTTTCTGTGCCAATTTTTTCTAATAAATGAGCACGTTGTAAGACTGCAAGCACTGTTCGGTTCGCAGAGCATAGAGAAAAAGTTATGCCATGCGCATGTGCTTTTTCAATGCTCAGCTCCAAAGCTTCAGCGCCTGAGCAGTCAATATCGTTAATCCCTCCTGCGGAGAGGATTATGTGTTTGAGTGAAGCGTTTTCCGTAATTTTTTCTGTAACAATATCTTCAAGGAAGCTTGCGTTGGCAAAAAAGAGCGGACCTTCAAATTGAATGACGGAAGTGTCTTTACAGTGTTCAAGTTCAGATATTGCGGTGTCTGTATGTGTCTGTTCCGGTGTGCGTGAGAAAAAGGAAACATTAGGACGCATACTTTTGTATAGGAACATGGCTAAAGAAAGAGCTACGCCCAACATGATGCCTTTATCCAGATGCGGAGCATATACGAGTGTTGTAATGAAGGAGATTACTGAAATTGCACCGTCGTACCATTTCACTTTCCATGCATGCACAAAGCTGGAAACATTCAGCAGCCCGAATACAGCCATCATAATGATAGCAGCGAGCACTGCTTGTGGCAGATGGTAGAGCAGCGGTGTGCAAAATTGCAGCGTTAGCACAACCATAATTGATGTGAATACGCTAGACATTCCTGTAACAGCACCGGCTTGCAGGTTTACTGCGGAACGGGAGAATGAACCGGATACAGGATAGCTCTTGCCGAAGGCTCCTACCATGTTGGCAAGTCCTTGCCCGATAAGTTCCTGATCTGGATTGATGCGTTGTCCTGTTTTGGCAGCCATGGCTTTGGCAATGGAAATTGCTTCCATGAAGCCAAGCAGCGAAATAATAATCGCAAATGGAATGAGGTGGAGCACAACAGAAAGATCAAGCGTTGGGGTAGCAAAGCTCGGAAGCCCTGAAGGAATGGAGCCTACAACCGCGCCTCCACCCATTATTGTTATGCCGGTAGCGTTGAGCGGTGCATTACCGACGCGCAAGCGCCACGTTCTTCCATCGGCTTGCATACCTTCTGGTACGTTGTTGGTCGGATAAAACATCAGAGTTCCGTCAGAAAGTTCTACTCCGGCAAAAAGCATTTCTCTAAGGCTTTTGCGCAGGGTGTGACTCTGAGCTTTAACTTGGTCGAGCTGTAAAGCAATTGTGTTCAGCTCGTGCTGAATATTCAAAGCATGAAGCGGTTCGCCAGAAGCTTCAGCAGCAGAGAGCTTTTTGCTCAATTCAGTCCGCTTAGCCGCAAGACTTTCTGCCTGCATCAGTGAACTGTTGAACTCGGTAATAGCATGTTGCGCTTGCGAAGATGAAATAGATGCCACCGGCACGGTCATGTCATGATTAAAACCGGTTGCGTATGAAAGACAGGTGGTGATGACAACCGCAGCCAGTACATTTGGAATCTTTGGAAAATATCGCTTACATCCCACCATAATTGCAAAGGCAAGTAGCCCCATGCCCAGTGTTGGCAGATGTGTGAAGTTGAAAGCGCTTTGCGCGACGCGGATAAGAGTTTCGTAATGGTGGCTGGCTTTATCTACATACACACCAGCAAGTTTTGATACTTGTGACGTTGCAATGATGATAGCAGCCGCATTAGTGAATCCGTTGATAACTGGGTGTGAGAGAAAGTTAACAACAAGTCCGAGTCGAAGGACGCCTAAAAGGAATTGAAAACCACCTACCATAAGAGCAAGAAGGATTGCGTAGGCGATGTAGCCTTCGCTTCCCATTGTGGCAAGTGGCTCAAGAGATGCCGCTGTCATTAAAGACACAACTGCAACAGGACCGGTAGCCAGCTGGCTGCTGGAACCGAACAAGGCGGCAATTAGGGGAGTTAAGAATGATGCATAAAGCCCGTAGTACGCAGGGAGTCCGGCAAGCTGCGCGTATGCCATAGACTGAGGGATAAGAACAAGAGCCACTGTTAAACCGGCGATAACGTCAGAGCGCAGAGAGTCTGTATTGTAGTCCTTAATCCAGTTCGTGAAAGGGAAAAGATTGGCTAGCATTCCAAAAACTTTCCTTTAGCAGGCTGCATCATCCTTTGTCTTAAAGTACGGTACATTGAGTTTCACAATAAGAGCGATCATGCCAGGATGGTGCAGCAGGCAATCAATTGTCAAAAAAGCATGTAAATCACATTGGTACATGTAATTGTGAATAATTACTCAAGCACGAGAGTAAGCACTATCACCAAGAATTAAGGAAGAAAAGAGCAAAGTTAGTACGCGCTGACGTGTTTTTTTCTTTTTTCATGGAAAAAAGTTTTTGAAAACAGGTAGTTGTCTTGTGAATATGTTTTTAAAACTAAAAATATTTTGTGAAAAAAATAACTAAGTAGAATATTAGTTAATACTTCAATGGTTATAGTGGTTTGGATGTACTGTTGCTGGGCTGGGTGGGGCTACTGACTATAGAGGTGGAGCCATTACAGTAAAGGGTGGGAGTACGAAAAAAGAATGCAGAATGAAGTGTGTCAGTCAAAAGGCAAAAAAAAAGATCATACTTTCGTATGATCTTTTATAAGTGCATGGTGCCCAGGGGGAGACTCGAACTCCCACGGGCGTGGCCCACTACCCCCTCAAGATAGCGTGTCTACCAATTCCACCACCTGGGCACTTATATGAGCTTCGCTAATGCGTCGCTCTGAGGTTGCGTTAAGCTTTTTTCCCTCAACGCGAAGAAGGTATTTATGTGGATTCCGCGTGTTTGGCAAGTCTTTTTTATATATTAAGCGAAAAAAGTATGTCTGATTCAACAAAAAAAGGAAGGTTGAAGTGTTTGTGAAATATAACATTCTAAATTAACAGTGGTTTTTCATCTGTTTTTACGTATCTTGAAAGCAGGGCAAGGAAAAAAACATACACCCTAGGCTTGGGTAGATGCGCAAAATGTGCAGTCGTTAGCAGGATACGATATATGACGGGATTAGGACAACATAAGCTGGAATACGAAACCGTAGGGCCTTTTGTAACGCATGTTCATGTGCACCATAAAGATGGCAGCAACAAATTTGCGGCACGACCTGTTAGAAAGGGGGTGCGGTGGATTCGTCCGATGATGCTCAACAAGGAAGATCAGGCAAAGTATGTTGTCTGCACAAAGCAGATAAATTATTGGGTAGCGGTTTGTTTTATGATTGGTGCAAGTTTATTTGCTGCACCGGGGTTTTTGCCGGACTCTCTTGCAGCATATTTTAATGCTACCTTTTTTTGTGGCTCGATCTTTTTTACTTCCGCAGGGTATCTGCAATTTGTGGAATCAATTAATAAAGATATTACGAATCCAGATTTATTTCGAACAGAACATTGCCATTGGATTCGTGCGGCGTGGCGTCCAAAAAATTTAGGGTATTTGTCCTGTGCCGTGCAGTTTGTGGGAACTGTTTTGTTTAATGTAAATTGTTCATCTGTCTTTTTCCCACTCACGATTCTGCAACAGAATGTAATTACATGGGGCTCAGGCATGCTTGGGAGTATTTGCTTTTTGGTGTCATGTCTTTTTGCGTGGATGGAAATTTTTCGTGACCCGGCGGTTCATCCTGTTACATCAGTCGAATGGTGGATTGTATGGGTAAACATTGCTGGTTCTGTCGCGTTTCAAATAGCCAGCGCCATCTGCTTTTATCTTCCGAAAACAGGAGCAGTGTACGCGCCGGAGGAAAGCAGCTTTTATCTGACGCTTGGTGCAGTCTGCTTTTTTATAGGTGCTTTTTTGTTACGTGTAGAAGATATCGCAGATTCACGAAAATTTATCGGTGGGGAATATTAGCAATAAGTCACGGAATATTTTCCGTTAGCTGTGCGTCGTACTTGCCTGAGAGTACATAGTTGTCTGAAGTGCTGCGGGGAGAGTTGCTGTGAATTGAGTTGCGTGGTGTCTTTTGCCTCAAAGGATAAGGGAGACTTGTATGTTCTTTGGTGAGACGAGTGAGCAGGCTTTAGGGTAGAAGAGTTGTGTAGGTTACGTTAATAAGAAGATATAAAAAAAGCCCACCAAATTGGTGGGCTTAGATCGTCGAAGCTAAATTCGCTTAGTAGCGAGGGCGACGTTCACGAGGCTGTGCTTCGTTTACACGAAGGTCACGGCCCTGGAAGTTGGTGCCGTTGAGTGCTTCAATAGCCTGAGTCGCGCCGTTAGCATCCATTTCCACGAAGCCAAAACCACGGGAACGACCGGTTTCACGGTCTTCGATTACACGAGCAGATGCAACTTCGCCGAAATCAGCAAAAAGGTTGCGAAGGTCTTGGTCAGTACAGCCCCAGGAAAGGTTGCCAACATAAATATTCTTATTCAAAACAAAAAACTCCAAAGAAATGATTGTCCCCCGCCACAGAGTAAACTCTGTTTGGGGCGTGTGTGCTGCAAACCCGAGGGAAAACTGAAGCACGATGTAAATACGATTTATTGAACGTAGCCGTGATGGAGCTATTGGTCAATCGTTTCCTGAACTTTTTTGCTTTTATTTGGTAAAAAAATATCTAACATAGCCCAAAATGTCTTTAGAACTAACGTGCTGGTTTGATTATGAAAAAAAGTTATAGTTTTATATTTTGTACGATGAAGAAAATAGAAAATTGCACTTTTGTATACGGTTACACGATGGTGGCGCTTTTAAAAAAAACAGTAAAAACTTATTCAAACCCTGTAAATATAAGTAGATACAGCGAAAAGAAGTTTTTGAAGAGAGTGAATTTTTGGCGAGAAGGATTCTGTGTATATTTTTTTGAAAAAGTACACAGGAAGTGAAAATATAATGCGACGATTTCGCTGAGATAAAAAGTCAGGCAAAAAAAAAGATCATACTTTCGTATGATCTTTTGTAAGTGCATGGTGCCCAGGGGGAGACTCGAACTCCCACGGGCGTGGCCCACTACCCCCTCAAGATAGCGTGTCTACCAATTCCACCACCTGGGCACTTATACGAGCTTCGCTAATGCGTTGCTCTGAGGTACGCTAAGCTGTTGTTCCTCAGCGCGGAAAAGTGTTTATGCGGAACTGCGGTGCTTTGCAAGTGTTTTTTTATGTTTTTAGCACTTTTTATTTTGCGGAATATCGTTTGAAAAACATGATTCTTGTACATCTAGTTGATTAAATTATATCTTTGTTGTTTTCAGAGAAAAAAAGTTTTTTTAGGCACAAACAATATAGCTAGCTTTTTGTGGTGCATAAAATTAACTATGCAGATGAAGTTACCCGCTGCATTGTCCGCAAAACGTTTTTTGGGGTAGGGCAATGCAATTGTGGTGACATAACTCCTTTGGAGCATATATGAAATCGACTCTTTTTCTCGATATTGGCAGCGGAACTCAGGACGTTTTGTATTATCGCGACGATATGGAACTGGAAAATTGCAGTAAATTTGTGCTGCCGTCTCCGGCAAAAATGGTTGCAAAACGTATTATGGAGCTTACCGAAGCCGGACGAGACATATATATGTATGGCTCAAACATGGGTGGCGGATTTTTCGGCGCGATGAAGCAGCACCTTACTGCGGGGCTGCATGTTGCAATCCACCCAGAAGCTGCCTTTGCTCTTAATGATGATCCGAAGCGTGTAGCTGCACTTGGGATAACTATTTGTGAAGATTGTCCTACGGGGTATGTCCCGGTTGAGCTTTCTGATTTTAATGCAGGGTGGTGGGGTGCATACCTTGGAATGATTGGTTTACCATACCCTGATGAAGTGGTTATTGCTGCACAAGATCATGGTGTACACAAAGATGAGGGCAACCGTATAGGGCGTTTTCGGTTATGGCATGACCTGTTAACCAAGCATGAAGGTAATCCCTATTCGCTGGTGTACAAAAAGCCTTCTGAACCTTTGACACGACTGGCTACTATTCAAAAAGCTTCAGGTGGTGGCTGCGTGAGTGATAGTGCTTCCGCTGCTGTGCTCGGTGCGTTGTTTGTGCCTGAAGTGGCACAACGCAGCTGGCGTACTGGCATTACTGTGGTGAATGTTGGCAACAGCCATATTTCGGCGTTCCTCGTGTATCAGGAAAAAATTTACGGTGTTTACGAACATCATACTGGAATGCTTACTGAAGAAGAACTGCTTCATGATCTTAAAGAATTTCGCCGTGGTTGGCTGACAGATGAAATGGTGCGTGATTCTGGCGGACATGGATGTCTTTATTTAGAGTTACCAGACGAGGGCGAAGGATTTTTCCCTACCTACCTGCTTGGACCAAAACGCTCCATTCTGGACGGTAGCGGTGTAATGCTTGCCCCAGGTGGCGATATGATGCTCGCTGGGTGTTTCGGGTTGCTTAAAGCAATGCAGAATGGTGAATAAAAAATACAGCTTCGACAATGTCGAAATTGACATCGTTTGCTAGCTACGTATAATCCCTCTTCACTTAGAGAATAAGGGGTTGCAGAATGTTATACTTTGATCCGGCAGAGGGTTGGTCACGGGAAGAAATTGAACAGGCGCAGATAGCGCGTTTGCGTACAACAATTGCACAGGCAGCGAAGGCGCCTATTTATCAGAAAAAATTTGAAGAAGCGGGCATTACGCCTGATTCAATCAAGTGTGTTGAAGACGTACGCAAGCTGCCTGTAACAACCAAAGATGATCTGCGAGCCCAGTATCCGGATAAAATGAATACTGTTCCGCGTAAAGATATTGTACGGATGCACGCATCCAGCGGAACAACAGGCTCTCCTACCGTTATTCATTACACACAGAGTGATCTTGATAATTGGTCTGATCTTGTTGCACGTTGTCTGCACATGGTCGGTGTTCGTCCAGAGCATGCGTTTCAGAACATGACAGGGTACGGCTTGTTTACCGGTGGACTTGGTTTGCACTATGGTGCGGAGCGCCTTGGTTGCCTTACCATGCCTTCAGGGCCGGGAAATACAAAGCGTCAGTTCATGCTGATGAAAGACTTCAACACGTATGCGGCACATATTATTCCGTCCTATGCATTATACATGGGGGCAGCCTTGCGAGACATGGGAATGTCTCCTGATGATCTGCCGCTCGGTATCATTATAACAGGTGCTGAACCGCATACGGAAGAAGCTCGTCAGCGTATTGAGCAATTACTTGGTGCAAAAGCCTACAACTCATACGGGTTATCCGAAATGAACGGACCTGGTGTTGCGTTTGAATGTACGGAACAAAACGGTATGCACATTTGGGAAGATGCTTTTTTACCGGAAATTGTTGATCCGGTGACGCTGGAGCCTGTCGCAGATGGAGAAGTCGGTGAGCTAATTATGACGACCTTGTGTCGAACAGGGATGCCGATTATCCGTTACCGGACACGAGATTTGACCCGATTTATCACTGATGAATGTCCTTGCGGTCGATTGCATAGACGTATAGACCGCATATTAGGACGTGCTGATGACATGCTCATCATCAAGGGTGTTAATATTTACCCGATGCAGATTGAGCGTGTTCTTATGGAGTTTGATGAAGTAGGTGAAAACTATGTAATCGAGCTTGAAAGGGATAATTTTATCGATCAGTTGCGTGTCAAAGTGGAAATTAAAGCCGAACATTTTGTAGAAGACATGCGTGTGTTGCAAGGATTGCAGCGCAAAATTTCTTCACGGCTCTGTAGTGAAATTCTTATCACTCCGCGTGTTGAAATTGTTCAGCATAACAGCCTGCCGAAAGCGGAAGGTAAAGCACAGCGGGTGGTAGATAAACGCGAATAAGGGATTCTGAGTGGAAACACTTCTCGCAGTTGTATTTACAGCTTTGATGGTAGCATTTCTCGGTCTTCATTTTTTGAGCATGCCCGCAAACTTTTTAATTATGGGTTTGCTGGTATTGTGGAAATACATGTATCCTGCCCAATCTGCGGACATGAATACTATGTTTTTCTGCGTAACCGGTGGGCTTGTACTTCTTGGTGAAGCACTGGAATTTATATCCCAGTTGATGGGAGCAAAAAAATACGGTGGCTCTAAAAAAGGAAACTTGGGTGGTATTATAGGTGCTATTTGTGGTGCTGTGATCGGTGCTCCATTTTTCCTTGGACTTGGTGCACTACTTGGTGCCCTTGGTGGCGCATATGCTGGATGTCTGATTTTTGAAATAGCTCATGGTCGTGATTGGGGTGAAGCCATGGTTGCGGCAAAAGGGGCTTTCTATGGAAAGTTCCTCGGCATGAGTATTAAATTCGGCATTGGTGTATTTGTTGTTGTGTACGGTGCGTCGCACCTTTGGAGCTAGCTGAGCCGTTGTAGCTATCTTGAAAGAAGTCAAAATGGTAAAGACTGTAAGATTAGCTCTTACAGTTCCAGACTGCCGACAAAGTTTTTTTCTTTATTTGTCTCCGACGGGCAGGGGAAATAATTCCCCCTGCACCCCCTATTAGGCGAGAAAATTTCTTTTTTGATCACCAGCTCCGGCTTACCAAAGACTTTTTTGGAAAAAATATAGATTTATTATCAAAAAAAGACTGCAAGACTAGTTCTTGCAGTCTTTTTTTATTTGCAAACTAAGATAGTTGCAGGCAGATAGGTCGCTATAAGTGTGTATAATGTCTGTGTTGAAAAAAATAATGGGGAAGATGATAGCGTAGCGGTGCGTGTATCGATGAGAAAAGGGTAAGGATAAAGTAGTGGGAGGGCAGATGTGGCTACTATGCACAGTGGCTGTAATGCGGCAGTACCGAAATATTAGATGTAAAGCGCTAAAATAAAAATAAATCAAGCACATAAGAAAAGCCCCCGGCGGGAATAGGGGGCTTTAAGAGACTGCACTCACGAAACAGTGGGAACGGTGCGTATCAGTGAAGAGACCGAGTTTATTGCACCTTATACATTCCAACCGTACATGAGGTCAGCGTAAGAAATTTTTTTAGAGCATCAAGTTGGCGACAACAATTTGTAGCGCAACAACTGTGGAAGCGAATACAATTGTTTCAATAATATTTCGTTTGTTCATGGTGTAATCCTTCAAAGGCGTTTTAAAACGGGGAACAGGTTCTGCACCACCTGTTCCCTATTTTTATGGGTGCCTTACGGTTTCAGCATGCTGTACATTTTTGTCCGTGTGCGGGGCAGGACGGTTTGTTTTAAGAATCCGAGTTTTTTTGAAAAACTTACGGATTTCTCCAGCATGATGAGAAGAACTGATGCTGAGTGATTTTTTCATAGGCAACCCCTTTAACTTATGCTTTTAGTTTAGCAACAAGGTCGTTAGCCCATGCATCAATGTCAGACTGTTCAGCTTTAGGGTCACCGTCAATTTTGAGCGAGTCTGTAAATACAGTTGCGCCTGCATTTTTGCATGCGTCTTCAATGGCATCTACAGCGCCGCAGTAATATTCGTAGCTGCTGTCACCGCAGCCGAAGCACGCAATTTTTTTGCCGGAAAGATCAATATTTTCGATTTCTTCGAATACAGGAATAAAATCATCCTGCAATTCAATTTCATCATCTCCCCAAGTGGAACATCCAAGGCAGCAAAGATCATACGTTTTGGCAAGGTCCGCAACGTTGATGTCTGAAACATCTTCGATTGTTACTTCATGACCGTTTTGTTCCAGTGTGCGCTGAACACTTTCTGCAACATAAGCGGTGTTACCTGTAGTAGAGCCGTACGTAATGAATACTGATGCCATAATATTGTCTCCTGTTTGGTTGTGCTGTTGTACTGTAATACAACAGCTATCTACAGTAGACAGAGTAGGGTTGCGGTGTCCTTGCCGCGGACAGACCGGACCGTCGTTGGGGAGACGGTCCGGCAGACTGCGAAGGAGTAATACTGATGTGTGATTTGATCTTCATTTTATATCAACCAGCTATGTTCGGGTTGAATTCTTTATATTGAAATTGAAATTCTTTTTCAATTAAAAAATGCAAAAAAGATAAGAAAGTTTGTAATAGCCTGATTACTTTGATGGAATTGAGTTTTTCCATTGCTCCCATGTGCTCCATGAAGGAGGGCACATGGCAGCAAAAGAGCCTAGTTCAATTTGATAGTGGTGTAGATACATAGTTTCTGAATGATCCGTGCAAGCATCTGCATGTGCATTTAGAGACGCGGAAGGATTGTACAGCGGGTCACCTACAATAGGAAAACCTTGTGAGGCGATATGTGCACGAATCTGATGACGCGCTCCTTTGCTGATAGCAGCCATAAGAAGCGTGGCTGTGCTTGATGGAGCATCTGGAACCGTAGTTTCTAAGAGTGGAAGAAACGTTGTATGGCGGAGCGGGTCTGGGTCTGATTTTGGCAATACTTTGGTAAGTTTGCGTTTTGCCATATCCAGCTTGTTTGTCACATGAAGTGGCGTCGTGACTGAACCATGAACAAGAAGCAGGTACAACTTTTCGATAGCGCCCGCATTCTCGAGTTCACGAAACATGCTGGCTGCTTCTGTTGATTTTGCAGCGATCACCATGCCGGAGGTCAGGCAGTCGAGCCGGTTAACAAGAATAGGCTTACATGCTTCATCCATGCTGTGTTTTGCAAACAGATCATGCAGTTCCCCTTCAAGGCTGAGAGTTTTTTTCCCTGCAATCGCTGCCGTATGCATTCCATCTGGTTTGTAAATTGCGGCAAAGTGTTTGTCTTCATGCACAATGCGAAGCTGTGCAATAAGGTCTTTCTCGCTATCCCCTGAACGAACTGAATTTCCACCTTCAGACTGGGTATCTTCGGCTTCCGGCGCTGTTTTTTCTACAAGCAAAATCTGGTCGCCAGCTGAAACTGTATACCCTTTAGAGCGTGGGATGCCGTTGACGAGTATAGTGTGCGTATCGAAAAGACGTTTGCGGATGCGGATTCCAGCATCTGGAAGAAAAAGAGAAAGAGCACTGTCTAAACGTGTGCCGTCCATAGTGTTGGGAACAGTGGATGTGGAAAGATTTGGTATCATGGGATGTTGAAGGAAAAGATTAATCAGAAATAGCTTCGAGGGGAAAGCTTATAGTAAACTGTGTGCCGCTGCCGAGTGAACTTGCTACGTCTACACTACAATTATGGGCACTAGCAATACGCTTTACGATGTGTAATCCAAGCCCATGGCTGGATTCGCAGCCTGTTGGTGTTGCAGTGCCTTTAGAAAATGGTGAAAACAGGTGTTCAAGGTCGCATTCTGCGATGCCGGGACCTTCATCTTTTACTATCAGTTGTATGAGTTGCTCTTTTTTTGTGGTGCGAATGTGGATAGTGCTCTCAGGGGCAGAAAATTTGATAGCGTTCGAAAGTAAGTTATCTAAAAGTTGACCGATGCGCTTCGGGTCACCGTGAATATGCAGTTCAGGTTCAAGGTTCTGATGGATAGCAATAGATTTGCGTGCTGCGGATAATCCGGTGAGAGTTATCCGTTGGGTAGCAATTTCGCTAAGATCAATAGTTTCTTTTTTAATGGAAAGCAGTCCGCTTTCAATTGTTGAAACATCTAGAATGTCGGTAACAAGTGTGAGCATATCGCCACTCGCAGTTACAATTGCATCAGCAATTTCTTTTTGCTGCATTGTCAGTGCGCCTGCATAGCCTTCCTTTAAAATTGTTGCCAGTCCTTGTACTCCGGTTATGGGAGTGACAAGGTCATGTGCTGCCATGCCGAGCATTTTGTTTTTTAATGTATTCAATTGTTCTAAATGACTAAGCAGTTCTGTCATTTTTAAATTTTGCATTATCCGGCAGTATAATTCTTCACGCTTAATCGGTTTATTTAAAAAGTCACTGGCACCACTTTTTAAAAACATGGCAGAAATATGCAAATCGCTGTCACCGGAGATCCCGATAATGGAAGTATGCTCAGATGGAAAATTTTTGCGGATACTGCGGGTAAGCTCGACACCGGGCATATCTGAAAGATGTGAATCAATAAGAATAAGTGAAAAATTGTGCGCTTCCATTTTCATAAGTGCTTCAGTGCCGGATGCTGCGGTGACTGGGTTCAGCATGTAGTTTTTCAGAATGTGGGAAAGGTAGTGCCGGATGGAGGCGGAACTGTCGACAATGAGAACCTCTGTGTTCCGATTTTGATTCAGGCGGCGCACCACTTCTACTGTATTTGGCACAACATCACTGTTCTTGATGACAGTATCAATAATAGTGGGAGATAGAGTGCAGGCAGAATAGGCTTCAGTATAGTTGTTTGTAAGAAGCAGTGTTGGAATTGATTGTTCGGCAGTTACGTAAAAGAGACTTTCTGTTATGCCTGTTAAATCTGTATCAAGAACAGCCAATGGTAGCTGGTCGCTGTATCGTGATGTAAGCGTAAACGCCTCTGATGAGGTGACAGCCACAACACACGGCAGTCCACTTACTGCTTCAATGCCTTTTTTTAACTGCGCTGCCAGTAAGTCATCTGCTTCAGCAATGAGTATGTACTGATCTTTTTTGGTATGCATGACGTTCTTATGACTACAGGATGGTTGTTACAGAGGCGTAGCCCGTTACATCACACTCTGGCAGTAATTCAGCAAAAAGCGCGTTGACGTCTTGCTGTTCGGTTCTGCGAAGTACGGTGTCTACATATTCAATACGCTCAAATGTGTTGAAAAAGGCATCAACTAAATGAGGGTCAAAATGATTTCCTGCCCCATCTTCAAGAATCGAAAGAGTTTTTTCCAAGGAAAATGCTTTCTTGTACGAACGCTCGGAGCGAAGGGCGTCATAAACATCTGCCAGCGCGACAATCCGTCCTTCAATCGGAATATTTTTTCCTGCAAGTCCTGACGGGTATCCTTTTCCGTCCCATCGTTCATGATGATGCAACGCGATGATTCTTCCTGTTTCCAGTAAGCCTGATTTTGAATTTGCCAATAATTTTGCACCTACGGTTGTGTGCGTCTTCATTATGCTAAATTCATTGGTTGTGAGTGACCCTGGTTTAAGTAGGATAGCATCGGGTATACTGATTTTGCCTACATCATGCATTGCTGCTGAGTTGTATATTGTAAGTACTTGCTCACTTGGCAAGCCGACTGCATCGGCAAGTAAGGCACTGAAAAAGCAGATACGCTGAACATGGTGTCCTGTTGCTTCGTCTTTATACTCAACAGCCTGTGCAAGCCTGCTGATGGTGTCAATGTATGCCATTTCAAGATCACGGTGCGATTTTTTAAGCAGATTAATCGTGGTATCCAGATCTTCTGCATATTTGATAAGTTGGGCGTATGCTTTTTGTATTTTGACTTTACAGGAATCGTTTTCCGGCATTGTGCATATCCTTTTTCAGAAGCTCACAAAGGGTCGTGTACTTTGTAAGCATATGCCCCTCAGGTAGGGAGGAGCTATGAGAATGGATTGTATAGAGTGTATTTTGCCGAAGAATTGATATAGAAGAATAAATAATAGAAGTGAGCTTATTGCGATGCGTTCACAAACTGTTGGACGTGTTTAAGGAGATCAATCGGGCTGAATGGTTTTGTAAGATATGCCACAGCGCCGGATTGCAAGCTTTCTTCCTGAAAATTTTTCGATCCTGTGAGCATAATCACGGGGATATTGGTTGTTTCTGGATTGGAATGTAATATGTGGGTAGCTTTGATTCCGTTGTATTCCCCGGGCATATCGATATCCATAAGAATAAGATGCACTGGGTGTTGTGCTGTATAGTCTACGGCTTCCGGAGCGGTTTTGCATTCTGCCACTGTGTATCCGTCACTGGAAAGTGTTATGCGTACCAGTGTGCGTATTTCGGGATGGTCGTCTGCAATAAGAATTGTTTTTTGCATAAACAACTCCGGTAGGGATTGAGAGAAAAAAAACTGCCAGACGATCATATCAGACCGTCTGGCAGCAGAACATGAAAAATGTTTTACTACTCGTCAGTGAATGGGTGATCTGCTTCGAGAGCAACAGGGCTAAGCTCATAGCCAAGCTCTTTTGCCATAAATTCGAGAGCAGTGATATCTTTAGTGGCACGCATAATGTCAAGCAGAGTATCCGCACCAAGCTTGGCGCTCTGGTCATACGGATTTAGTTCACGCATCATAGTTGGATAAGGTTTGCCGATTTGTTCTGCTACCCATTTAGACTGCCGTGCGCCTAGAACCATGTTTTGTGTCACGCGAGTTACAGTTTCTCTCATAAAGCCATCCTTACGATCAAAGTTAGACGAATTACCTTATATCCGCAGTCGTTGTGAGGTTCTGCGGATACTCTCCTACTCTGATACAAAATAGACCATATAGTTCGTGATGCGTGAATTAGGCGCATGCTGTATTTTTGTATTGAGAGTATCCGTATTTTTATGGTAGGGTATAGCTGGATTACTACTCCTATAATGGTAGGAAGTAAGGATGGTTAGCGTGTAAAATGAGCAGGTGCGTGAGTTATTTGTGTCTGAATATTGGGGGTAAAACCTAAAGGCAGGCGTGATGATGGGAGAGTTGTATCGTGTTGTTTTAGCTGAAGATCATGTATTATTGCGTGAGGGGCTGAAATCATTATTGCAAACGTTTGAAGGCTTTGAGGTAGTAGGAGAAGCAAGTGACGGGTATCAGGCAGTAGAACTTTGTGAGAATACGGCAGTGGATTTGGTGTTGATGGACTTGTCAATGCCAAAGCTGGATGGCTTGAAGGCGACAAAAATCATTAAGCGTACTCTTCCTGAAATCAAAATTCTTATTATTACTCAGTACGACGCTAACGACTATGTTCATTCTGCATTGTCTGCCGGAGCAGACGGCTATATTTTGAAAGATGCAACCAGCGAGGAATTTTTACTTGCAGTTACAAGTGTACTGGAAGGAAAAACGTATATTTCTCCGGGAGTCGCAAATAATGTTATCAGAGGATATTTAAGTGGCGGAGCGGCGACGGAAGCCCAGTCTCCGTTGGCGGGATTGACCCCGCGCGAAGAAGAAATATTCCAACTGGTAGCAGAAGGCTATAAAAGTAGAGAGATAGCGGAAATGCTTGTAGTAAGCATTAAAACAGTTGAAAAACATCGCTCAAATCTTATGCATAAGCTGTGCGTACATTCTGCTGCGGAACTGCGGGAGTTTGCAACACGGCAAGGAATTATTTTTAAAAAGCCGGAGCTAAGCGCGTAAGCTGGTTCTACTTGGGTATAAAAAATAAAAAGGGAAAGCATCCCAAGGATGCTTTCCCTTTTCTCGTATTTGGAGTGGAGTAACGGTTAGTTTTCCAACTGCTGGATTCCGTCAAGCAACCACATGGAGTCATCTTTGTGCGCTTTAAGGAAATGCCATACTTCACGTACCTGTTCTGGATGCTGAGCGGATTTATCTTCGCGCATGAGTACGTCAAAGTACACAGTTGCAAGTACACCTTCAGCGTCTTCTTTTACTTCCAGCAAACGGGCGTTTGCCATTAGAATTTCTGTGTGTGAAGGTTGAGGGTCTTCTTTTGCCTGCTGTTTGATGGATTCGAAGACTTCGAGAGTCGTGAATTGTTTAATGTCATCAAGGTCACGACTGTCCCAGCTTTGTTGCAGACGGTTGAATACGATTTTTGCGCCTTTCAGGAATTCGTCAGAATCAAATCCTTCCGGAATAGTTACATCCGGCTGAACATCCTGAGCTTGGCTGCCTCCTGCTGGTGTACTGCGAAGGTTTGCCCATGCGTCTTGCGCTTGGCGCTGCATGTTTGAAAAATCTTCCTGAGGGGGGCTGTAAGACTGCTGTTGACTATAGTTCGCAGCGCCACTGCCCTGATAGGCTGACTGCTGGGACTCCATTTTTCGTGAGCGGAACATTTTTCGGATAAAGAAAAATGCTAAGCCCAACAGAAGGATGTCCATAAATCCGATGCCGCCGAAGCCGCCACCGAAAAGAAGGGAACCAAGTAATGTACCGGCGAGAAGACCGCCGAACATACCGCCCATGCCTCCGAAGAGACCTCTGCGCGGTTGTTGAGTGTTGTTAAATGCTGACTTGTTCTGGTTCAGCGGAGTTTTTGGTACGGGTTTGGAAAAACTTTTGCTGAACGCTGGCTTGCTGCCGAATGACCTACCCCCGCCAAGACGTTTGGCGTCTGCAAATTCTGACATGCCGATTACAAATACAGCTGCCAGAACCGGGATAAGGAGTAAGGCAATAGGGCGGATCATTTTCATACAGTTCTCCATGTAAAATAGATATACCGTACCATGTAACTATATTGAGGCATCAGTCAAGAGCCCTGATGCCTCAAAAAATCCCTATTTTTGGAAATCGTCAACGTGAATCCACGTAACAGCGCCTAATTCGACATCTTTTTCTTTTCCGTCAGGAGCAGGAAGTTTGTAGTCTGCTGTGGTAAGCGCAGCAAAGCCCCACCATCCGGCTTTAGGACAAGTTACAGTAAACACGCCATTGCTGTCGGTTTTTGTAACCATAGTAACGTGGTGTTCTGTTGGTGCTTTCAGCCCTTCTTTATTATATAATTCGTATTCCACTTCAGCTCCGGCAACAGGTTTTCCGTCTTTCAGAACCTGACCGGTGAAGCTGCTTCCTGCATATAAACCATATGGGCGTGTCAGCGGAATAATTTCTGTTGGTAGACCTGCTGGTGCGTCCCATTCTTCTTCGGAGCCGAATGCTGCAACATAGGTTTTGGTGTAGTGGATGATAAAGCAGTTTTCTTCAGGTTCCCAGTATGGGGTTGGTACCATTACAAACTGGTACACGCCTGGACGCTTGAAGCGGAAATTTGTTTTCCATGCAGCTTCGCCCATTACTTTCGTTTCAGAAAGTGTTGAGAGCAGATCTGTTTTTTTTCCGTCTGTGATGACAAAAAATTGTTCAGGCTTCACAAGAGTCATACCTGCACCTTCGAATGGATGAGAAAAAGAAAGGGCGAGGTTGGTACTGCGTGTTTTTTGAGTCGCTACGTTAGAATCCGGTATTACCATGCCGAAGTGAGCAAAAGCTGTGCTCGTGATAAATAAAAGGGCACACAGGGTAAGAATAATAGTCCGCATAACTGCTCCTGAATCGTCTAAATATGAATAGAGTTGAACATCTACGATTTGGTTACACGAATTAAATATTCGTGTCACTATTAAAATAAAAAGACTAAAACAGTGTCACATAGGCGACAAATTACATGCGGTGCAGCGTTAGATGAGGACAAGAGCGAGCGTAGCTATCGTGCCTCGGGAATAACATTTTGTGGTTCTGGTGTTTTCGCCATAATTGTAACTTCTACAGAACCGGCTCCACCGTCAAGAAGAGTTTTCGTCGCCTGTTGTAGGGTTGATCCAGTCGTTGCAATGTCATCAACGAGCAGTAGGTGCGCGTTGCGGAGCGAGTCAGGGATATGGGCGGAAAATGCGCCGGAAAGATTACGTGCACGTTCTTTTTTGCTCAGTGTGGCTTGTGGTGTGGTCTCTCGATTTCTTCGGAGAACTTCTGGGAGCAGGGGTACGTTAATTTTTTGCGCAATCAGTTTGGCGCACAACATGGTCTGGTTATGACCACGGTGCAATAAACGGGTGCTATGTAATGGAACTGGGATAACTGCCGTTGGAGCAGTGACTTTACATGTGTAGCGTGCTGCAAGGAGTCGCGCCAGAGTTAGTCCAGAATCCAGCCTCCCATGAAACTTATGCTGAAGGAGCAGCTTTCGTAAAAGTCCCTCGTACCCGCTGTAGAGGGTGATGTGTGTCCATGGAGGAGGAGAGAATAGGCAGGAGGAGCAGCGGGAAGGTGTACCTATAGCTTTGGCATAGAGCATACCGCAGATAGGGCAATATCCTTCTGTTCGTGGCGCTAGCTGTAGCAGACAGTCTGGACACAATTGTGGCTCTAAGTTCCATTGGTGATGAAAACGTAGCTGAGATTGCGTGTTGTTCGTGACGGTGATGTGATCTTTATAGAGAGCGTGAAACGATATGTCCGTCACGGGAGAGTACGGTTCAAGGCATGAAGCGCAGCGAGCTTCATCAACTCCCATAAGCGCAACAATGCGTTTAAGCACTCTCCGTATACTGAACATAGGTAACGGTGGAAGCTTATTTATATCTGGTTAGAAGAGGGACGGTGTCATTATAGGCAGCCGCGCCATAATCAATAACTTCTTGCACGGTTTTAGGATCGTTTTTCAGGTCAGTTGGACCGTCTTTGCCGTAAATGAGTAATGGTTCTGCAAGGCTGATATTGAGAGGAGTTAAAAAGTATTTGAGTGTAAGCAGCGAGCCGTGGAAAAGCTGGTCGCCTACAGGACGTGCTGCTATTAGACATACGTAGGCTTTACGTGGAGGCAGCGACAAAATATACGGATCGCGGTTGTGATGTCTGAACCAGAAGCACTGACAACGGTCAATAAATGTTTTGAAGATAGATGGCAGGTGGTAGAAGTAAATTGGAGACGAGAAGCATAGAGCTGGAGCTTCCAGAAGCATGGAATACAGTTCAGAGCTGTCGTCTTTACCTTCCTGAACGCACTTTTTGTTACCGGGAACAGCGCATGTTTCGCACGCAGTACAGTGGCGCACTGTATAATCTCGCATGAAACGAGTCTGTGTTGTTCCACCAGCTGCTTCATACCCTTGAGCAAACAATCGGGCGGCATAGTCTGAGTTGCCGTTCTTACGGGCGCTGCATCCTAAAATTTGGAGAGCATCAGCAAAAGATTGCGGTGCGGTCATACGTGTTCCTTCCTGTTAGTGTGCTACTTTTTTTTGACACTGCGTCGACATAAAACAGAGAGTTCGATGTGATTGTCAGTTTGAATTTCACAATGCCACTGAGGGTATTTTTCCAGCGCATATGCAAGCGGATCATGAGCATCGGGAGGGAGGACGAGAAGCACAGTATTCTTCTTTTGAAATCCGAGATAAAAACTTATCTCAAGTCCCAAGCCTCAGCCTATGTTCCGCAAATCTGCTACAGCAGTTTCTTTATCTTCAATGTGTGTTGCCATTTTTACTCCTGAGAAACAGGGCTATGCGTTGCTACTGGCAATTTGGGGAATAACGTTCAGGCACAGTGCCTGCACCTGAACATTTACCTAGCGTTGAAAATCAGAAAAATACGGGTTGTTGATCTGTTCGTCCTGAACAGAAGATTGTGGGCCGTGACCAGAATATACTACGGTTTCCGGTGGAAGAGCGAAGATTTTTTCTGTTACGGATTTTTTCAGTACGTCAAAGTCGCCACCTGGAAGGTCAGTTCGCCCGATGGCGCGGTAGAATAAGACATCACCTACAAACACCACTTGTGCAGCAGGGAAGTAGAATGACAGGCTACCCGGAGAGTGACCCGGAGTTGCCAGTACCTTGCATTCCAAATCCATAAAAGTTTGGTCACCTTCTGTAATAGGGGTGAAATCAAACATAGGAACTTTAGGGAAGCCCCACATACCACCTTTGCCGACTTCTGAATCGAGAAGAACTGCATCGTCACTGCCGCCGATCACAATTGCATTAGTGGCGTCATGCAGTGCTTTTACACCGTAAAGGTGGTCAAAGTGGAAGTGCGTTACAAGGATATGTGTGAGGGTAAGTCCTTCTTCACGTAAAAAATCGATAACAGTATCCGGTTCACCGCCCGGATCAACTGCAACGGCTTTTCCTTCGTGAAAAAGAACATAACAGTTGGTTTCAAGCGGACCTAAAGGAAATGTTTTTACTTGCATTAAAATTGCTCCAGCATAATATCTTCCAGCGGCTTGCGTGAGGAAGAACCTTCCTTTGCAGGTTCGCCGATGGTAATAAAAGTAATAAATTCATAGGTTGCAGGGTCAAGTGAAAGAATATCAAGTACTTTTTCGGCATTATTCATCATCTGTCCCAGCCATACGGAACCAAGCCCCAGAGAATGTGCTGCAAGCATGATATTCTGAATACACGCTCCTGCGGACTGATGATCTTTCAGTTCATGATATAAACTGTTTTTGTCGAGGAAAACGCCAATCATAAGCGGAGCACTCTTTACGACATGCGAGTAAATCGTGCAATCTGCCAGTCTGTCCATGCGCGGGTCATCAGAGCGAACTACGAGAAACCGGAACGGTTGATTGTTTTTGCCGCTAGGTGCCCATCTGCCAGCTTCCAGCATGGTGGTAATTTCTTCACGGGTAATGGGACGATTTGTATATTGTCGAATGCTGCGGCGTTCCAGCAGAGCTGTAAGAACAGGGTTAGACATAAGTTCTCCTTATTAATGCTGTGAGATCAAACCAGTCGGCTAAAAGATTCAAGCAATCACGAAGGGGGTTGTAGCGTTATTTCCAGTCTTTTTGCTGTCACCTGTGCTGCACCACTAGATGTAGTCCGGCAGGTAAAGGCGTTAGCTATAGTTTCACCTACTGTGGTAGCGTGTTTTGGTATTTAATTCTAGGGCGTGGTGCTCACGTGTAAACTTGTGCTGCTATCTTCTTTTCCTTACTGCATTAGCAGCAAGAAATTTGTTTCGACGTAGCGTTGCTACGCTTTTAACGTTTTTTCTTTTGTCTTGGCAGGAGAAAAAATTGTTTAGTATCTCAGTGTATAGAATATCGAAATCAACCCTGCAAATGTACTATGGTAAACATTGTTGTGTAGTTTCCCTGTGTCTCGGGGAAAATGTAATAGATTCTTTCCTTTATGGTATAACCCATGTATAAAAAATGGTTATGAAAGCGCAAATAGATATTCTGAATTCAGAGCGGACACAATTGAGCCGGTATGATCTCATAACGTATGAGCATTTCCTAGCGGAGTCGATAAAATCTATCATCAATTATTCGTCGTATAGTTTGTATTTTCCACGGAAAATACAAAGCCTTGAAGCTGTGTGGGATGCAAAAGAAAAAAAACTTTTGCTACCACTGGTGATGAATAATAAATTTTATGGGCAGTTTGTCGCCAGAGGGGTAACGATCAGGGCTCCTAAAACGCTTGTCGCTATATTACCGGCTGTAGCAACGCTCGCTCTTGAAAAAATACAGGGTATAAAATCCAGTATCACCAACGCAAAAAACGGGTTGTTTAATCGTGACTACTTACATCACGCAGCAAACCGTGAATTGCGTATGATTCGCGAAGGCTTTCATCTTTCGGGTGAGACAGCAGGAAGTGAAGAGTATAGAGCCTCAGTAGGTGTTGTGCTGCTTGATCTTTCTGGCTTGCGCTCTGTTGCGATGGATTTTGGACATCTTTTTGCCGAAGACTTGGCTGTTCAATTTGCGGATGCGCTTTCTTCGGTGACTCCTGAACAGGCGTTTGTCTGCAACAGCGGTGACTATGAGTATGCCATTTTGATTCCGACAGGTACTTCCAGTTCATGTCGAAAAATAGCCGTAGAAGCTGTGAATACGCTTCGGGCTATCCAAAAAGTGCATGACGTGACCGAACACAGGGTTGGAGTGGATGTTGCGGCGGGATATGCTGCATTCCCTCAGGATTTTGAAGGGGCACAGTTTGATTTGGATAGCGATGAGCAAAGCCGTTTGCTGATTCGTAAAGCGCGCATTAGTTCAAATGTTGCTAAACGGCTTGGAAAGACCCTTACCACTCCGCATGTGCTTGGCTTCAACCGTCTTTTGCATGAAGGTGGAGCTGTGCGTGAGGTTCTGCCGCTAAATCGTGTTGTTGTAGATGTTGGCGGTTCTATGGGAGCACGGGAAGGGCAGCGTTTTTCCGTATGGTCATGTAACTACAGCTCAAGCCAAGCTGGTGGCACGCCATCAAATTCGTTGATTAAGCGCCACCCTCTCTACAAGGGTGAGCTAGTACTTATGGAAGTACGTGAAGCAGATTCCATTGCAGAAATTATGCACATGGGTGACCCTACATGGTCCTTTGAACCGACTGATGCAATTAAGCTGTTGCCGGAAGAAAAAGGGATCAGTTCCGCCGTTGACAATAACGATACAGCAGAACAGTTCGATTCTTTAACAGGGCTGTACAAGCATAGAGATTTTATTGCGCGATTTACCAAGGAGCGTGAAAAGACAGACTCCTTCGCTCTCGCGCTGGTACGATTATCCCGCATGCCGCATGACAATGGTGGAGCAGGGGAACAAATCTTAGCGGAAGCAACTCAGCTGTGCCGCGATCTTCTTGGTAATGACATGATTGGCGGGCGGTACGGCATAAACTCGCTTATCTGCTTTTATCCAGAAGGAAAGCCGGAATTTGTACAGGTTCTTTTCAATGAACTTTGTGTGCGTTTACTGGCTACCCTTGGAATCGAAGCATCTGTGGGTGTATTTTGTTATCCGTACCTTGATTACCGCAAAGGTGATGCGCTGGAATGTTGTTTGAAAGCGCTTGAGTATGCAATGCTGTTGCCGGAGCCACGAGTGGGGATTCTTGATTCCCTTGCTTTGAACATCAGTGCTGATAAATTTTATTCTAAGAATGACCCGTTCGGTGCAATCGAGGAATATAAGCGGGCATTGCTTGCTGATGAAGACAACACCCTTGCCTGGAACTCTCTTGGTGTCTGCTATGCTGGCTTAGGGCGTAAGGAAGAAGCCCGTAAGCACTTTGAAGGTGCACTTGCTCGCGATGAAGACGATGTAATGGCATTGTATAATCTTGGGCACATATCGCAAACGCTTGGGCATTTTGTTGATGCACGACAATATTATGATGATTGTCTTTCGCGCGACGACAAGCATTTCTTCTCCCTTATCCGCTTAGGGCAGGTGAGTGAGCAGGAAAAAGATTTTGCTAAAGCCCGTGAATTTTTTGAGCGCGCCCGTGCGTTAGATGAGAACAAACCTCTCGTGGAACGAAACTTTGCACGATTATGCCTGAAAGAAGAGAATCCGGTTAAAGCCCGTGAGCATTTACATCAGGCACTGTTGTATAATCCGCAAGACGCTGTAGCGTTGGAGTTAATGGCGCGTATTTATCTGGATGGGGGAGAAGATCCTGAAATTGCAGAAGTGCTGGCACGACAGGCAGCAGCGTTGCGACCGGATTTTAAAGGAGCATGGCTCCAGCTTGCGCGTGCTCTAGAAGCATGCGGTAAGAAACAGGAAGCGCATCAAGCGCTGGTGAAAGCAGGTGAGTTATAGTGCGGCAACAGGTTAAGGCGTTTTTTTCGACACCGTATATTGCGGTGCCGATTGGTGCGTTGATTATTAGTTTTTCTCCGGTTTTGGTGCGGCTTACTTCTGTATCTCCAGATAACTCAGCCTTTTATCGTGTGTTGTTTGGTGGCATTACGCTTATGTTGCTTTCTGCTGCCAGCCGAGAACGCATTTCGGTTCCCCTTAAAATTTGGGGGCTTGTAACGCTCACGGCTGTCTTTTTTGCAATAGATCTTCAATGCTGGCATAGAGCCATTGTGTATGTGGGACCCGGTCTCGCGACGATTCTTGGCAATCTGCAAGTTTTCGTTACGGCAGCATTCGGTGCTCTTCTGTTCAAAGAAATTATTTCCAAACGGCTTATAGCGGCATTGCCGCTTGCTGTCTTTGGGCTATTTCTTCTGATTGGACTCGATTTAAATGAAGTCTCATCTGATATTTTGTGGGGCTTGTTTTTTGGTATTCTTACAGCGGTGTCTTACTCTTGCTACATCATTACGCTTCGGCAGTCGCAGTCAACACCAAAGAAGCTGCCATTATTTGCCAATATGGGGATAATTTCATTGTTGACAGCCGCTTGTATCGGCGTCGCTATGCAGGCAAAAGGTGGTTCGTTTGTTATTCCGACAGTGCATGACTGGGGATACCTTGTTGCGTACGGTGTTTTTTGCCAAGGCATAGGGTGGGCTTTTATCTCGAAAGGACTTCCCGAATTACCAGCGGCAATTGCGGGACTTCTTATGCTGCTGCAACCTGCGCTAGCCTTTGTGTGGGATGTATTGTTTTTCAATCGCCCTACAGGAGCTTACGGACTTTTAGGAGTGGCGCTGGTTCTCTTTGCTATAGGCATGGGAATATATGGTCAACAGGCTGTTGCGGCAAATAAAAGAGATTAATCTTTGTGATGTTGTTTTAAGTTTAAGTGAGTTTTCTTCGCGAACTTAATTATATTTCAAACACTAAAAAATGGCTGTCCTACATAAGGTAGGGCAGCCATTTTTTTGTCGTAATTAATTTTCTTACAACGAGCGAATAAAACTCTAGCGCGGCTACGAACAATGTAAACAAGAATAGTTAGCCGCTCGTAAAAGTTTTTGGAGATTTTTAAGAACCTTTTGTCGCAAAAGGTTCTTAAAGTCCCGCTGGCAAGCGCCGCCGGAGGCAATCAGGGTGTTACTTTAAAAAGGCAACAGCGATTTAATCAGTAACAAATACAGGAAGATCAGGCATTGGTTTGCCAGCTAGCTCGAATGCTTTTTCTAGTAACAGTTGGATGGCATACTCTCCGTCAGCACCAAGTTCCATTGAAAATTCGTTTACGAAGGTTGCAATGTGTTCTTTGATAACAGCATCATCCATTTCTTGTGCATGCTCTTTAATATAAGCAGTTGCTTCTTCTGGATGTTGTTGCACGTAACTCAGGCTTGCTCGAATTGCTTTTTCCAGCTGCCTTGCTTTTTCCATACCGAGATCCCGACGGATGGCGATAGCTCCGAGCGGCAATGGAAGGTTCGTTGTGTTTTCCCACCATTGACCGAGGTCGAGAACTTTTTTGAGTCCAAAATTTTCGTATGTGAAACGCCCTTCGTGGATGACAACACCTGCATCTACTGCACCGGACTGCACAGCAGGCATGACTTGATCGAAAAGCATCTCAACACGTTCTCCCTTAAGGGAATTGTTGAGCGAAAGAAGCATGTTGGCAGTGGTAAGCTTGCCGGGAATGGCTACTTTTTTATCTGCTTCCCGTGCGGACTGGAAGCAGGTGTCTTGCTTAGTTACAACGATAGGGCCACAGCCTCTGCCGAGCGCACCGCCGGTTCGCAGTAAAATGTAGTCATCAAGGCAGTCCGTCATGGCGGCAACAGAAAGTTTGGTGGCGCTGATATCACCTTTACGGGCGCGAATGTTTAAATCTTCTACATCTGCCATATACATAGTAATGTCGAACGGCATATCAATTTTCTTGTTTGCAAGGGCAAAGAAAATCCATGTGTCGTTAGGACAAGGAGAAATTCCGAGTTCCAGCTGCATAAAAAAACCTCCGGTGTACGGGAGTATGTTGTTCTGTTACAAGCGCACTTACAATGGGTTGTTTGTGCATATTCTTACGGTTGACATAGCGCGCATGCAGGCAGATACTCAGCCCGCCGAAGACCACACGCAGGTGTTGCCGCTTTTTTATTATACTGTGTATTAATTGTTAGGTAAATTGGAACGTTTTGATTTGCTTTGCATACTGCGGTAACAACAGTACATCAAGATACTGTCTTTTGATAACGCGTAGAGCGTGGTTGTTTTAGTAGACATCTGGAGACTGTAATTATGTTAGATGCTGATTACTACACCCGTCTTGGATTGGGTAGTGTATTTGAAAAGGTTATGAACGGCGAACGGTTATCCATTGAAGATGGAAAAAAACTGTTCGACTGTGAAGATATAAATGCCCTTGGCGCGTTAGCGCATCACGTTCGTACCCGTATGCACGGGGATTCCACGTATTATGTTCTTAACCGTCATGTCAATTACACAAATGTTTGCGTAAATGCTTGTCTTTTCTGCGCCTACCAAAAGGAAAAAGATGAGCAGGAAGGAGCATTTTGCTTAACTGTGGATGACATTATTGCAAAGCTCGATCCTAAAGATGGTCTTCCGTATGATGAAGTGCATATTGTTGGTGGCTGTCACCCGAAACTTCCATTGAGTTTTTTTGAAGAAGCAATTGCACGTATTAAAAAAACATACTCGGATATTGTTGTAAAAGCATTTACCGCAGTTGAAATTGCACATTTTGCAGAACTGGAAAATATTTCAACACAGGAAGTATTAGAGCGATTAAAAGCTGCTGGGCTTGAAGCAATGCCGGGTGGCGGTGCAGAAATTTTTGCACCTGAAGTACGTGAAAAAATTTGTCCGCGTAAAGCTACCGGTGATGAGTGGCTTTCTGTGGCGCGCGAAGCACATAATCTGGGTATTACCTCAAACTGTACCATGCTCTTCGGTCATCTGGAGTCTATTGAAGACCGGCTTGACCATCTGGATAAGCTCCGAAAACTTCAAGATGAAACAAACGGATTCTCGTGTTTTATCCCGCTTCCTTTCCTTACTGAAAACAGCATGCTTGAGTTGCCGGAAGAGCGTAAAGGTAAACACACCGGTCTGGATAAATTACGGACTATCGCAGTTTCCCGCCTGATGCTGGATAACATTCCGCATATTAAATCGTACTGGGTGATGCTGGGCGTTAAGCTTGCACAGGCTGCATTGCATTTTGGTGCAGATGATCTGGACGGAACTATTGTAGAAGAAAAAATCGGTCACGATGCCGGTGCACAGTCAGATCAGGCTATGACTATCCCGCAGCTGGAAGAGATGATTACTCGCTCCGGTTTTAATCCGGTACGTCGTAACAGTTTCTTCAAGCCCGTAATTGTAGAGAATCAGGAGGCGTAGCCGTGTTTGTTCATAGTCCTTTTCATGAAAACGACGCCGTAATTGAAATTTCTAAAAAAGTTCTTCGCGGCAAACGCATCGATAAAGGCGAAGCAAATGTTCTGTATAGTGAAGCAAGCTTGCATACTCTTGCATATCTTGCCAATCAGGTACGCTTTGCAAAACATCCTGAACGTATTGTGACATATGTTGCGGATCGCAATATTAACTATTCCAACATTTGTAGCTGCGCATGCCGCTTCTGTGCTTTCTTTGTTGCACCGGATAAAGCAGAGACTGATGGCGGGTACGTCATCTCTAAAGAAGAACTTGGGCAAAAAATTGAAGAAACCATAGCTCTTGGTGGAACACAGATTCTTATGCAGGGTGGGCATCATCCTGACCTGACAATGGAATTTTATGAAGACATGATTCTATGGATTAAAACAACGTACCCATCAATTCATGTGCATGCATTTTCTCCACCTGAGATTGTGTTCTTTGCCGAAAATGAAAATTTACTTGTTAAGGATGTTATTGCACGACTGCGTGCTGCCGGTCTTGATTCTATACCGGGCGGCGGCGCTGAAATTCTTGTGGATGATGTCCGCAAACGTGTTTCCCCTAACAAATGTAGTGCAACCCGCTGGCTTGCTGTGATGGAAGAGGCACACTATCAGGGGCTGAATACAACAGCGACCATGATGTTCGGACACGAAGAGACGTTGGAAGATCGTATTGAACATTTGTTTGCCGTGCGTGAAGTACAGGATAGAACAAACGGTTTTACAGCATTCATTCCTTGGACATTCCAGCCGGGTAATACCAATATTTCTTGCAGACCAGAGCCGAGCTCCGGCTATCTGCGCGTACTCGCCATGTCCCGTATTGTGCTTGATAACATCGACAATATCCAAGCTTCATGGGTGACTATGGGACCTGAGATTGCACAGCTTTCCCTTTCTTACGGTGCAAACGATTTTGGTTCTTTGATGATAGAAGAGAATGTTGTTGCGGCGGCAGGAACCTCTTTCCGTCTTACACGCGATGAAATTCATTCCATTGTTGAAGCTGCTGGATTTACTCCGAAACAGCGGACAATGGATTATTCTCTCATTGAAGGTAAGGAAGCCTAGTCTGTGCAGGAATCCAAAAAAGTACGGGTCGGGCGCATTCGATACCTGAATGTACTGCCTATCTATCATCCTTTGGAATCCGGTCAGCTTGGAGAAAATTTTGAGCTGGTCTACGGTACTCCCGCAGAACTTAATGAGCAGATGGAAGCCGGAAATCTGGATGTGTCTTCCTGTTCATCTTTTGAATATGCGCGGCATCCAGAAAAGTACTTTTTGCTACCTGACATTGCGATAGGCAGCGCCGGGCCTGTTATGAGCGTGCTGCTGATAAGTCAGAAGCCTATTTCAGAGTTGGATGGGGAAGAAATTCTCACCACAGCGCAGTCGCATACCTCTGCCGCACTGTTACGGATGTTATTCCGTGATTGTTTAAAGCAGGATGTTTCGTACAAAACAGGCTCTGTATCTGACTATATAGATAAGGGCGATTTACCCGTTGCTGCACTATGTATTGGTGACGAAGCCTTGCGGCTTGCAAACGACGAGCGTTACCCGTACCGGCTTGATTTAGGTGAAGCATGGCGAGAGTGGACTGGACTCCCTTTTATTTTCGGGGTGTGGATTGTCTCTCGAAAATCTGTTGAGTCTGGTTGTTTTTCGCAGAATCCTGTTGAGTTGTTTGCAAATGCTAAACAATGGGGACGAGACAATATCGAATACGTTATCCGTCTCGCAGAAAAAGCAGGATATATGGGGAGCGATGGGCTTACTCAATATTTCAATAGCTTAGTGTATGATCTTGGTGAGGAAGAGCAGAAAGGCTTACGTTTGTTTATGAAACGACTTGCTGAGGCTGGAGAAATACCGTTCGCTCCTGAGCTTGAATTTTATTCCCATACATGCTGATTTTACTATCACTTACTAATGATGAAGGGCTGTCCTACATATAGGACAGCCCTTTTTTCTGGGTAAATACTGGGAGGGGCTATTTTAACGGGATTCGTATTTCGGTGCGTAACTCTGCTTCCGCAGTAACTGACGGGCAGTTGAGGTAGACTTCGAGCGGTGGATGGTTTGTAAGCTCTTCGCCTGAATCTGGCAGCCAGTGCCCTAAAATAGCGGTAAATGTTTGTGGCATGGTAGCATATGAACCTTTATGGATGCAGCATGCGTAGCGTCCACCGTGAATTACATATTTGCGTGCCTCACCTGCAACAACAAAGTTTTCCGGTATAGCCATGCAAGCATCATAGCGCAATTTTTCTTGTGGGGTTGTTCGCGGGTCATCATAACTAACCCCGACTACAGGTCTGTATGTTCCGTAAAGTCCGTTTGCTCTTGACCATTTGTGTAAGGTTTTGAATGCGTTTTTGCAGTTAGCGTAGGGACCTGTATGTCTCACTGCTGCAACAGTGATTGGAGTACAATTTTTTATAGTTACGGTAAGATCAGAGGTGGGGAGCGTTGTGGTATTCATAAGTTTTCCTCCAGATAACGTATTATACTGTGGCTGTAGTTTTCTAAACTTGAGTGGTGGAAAGTCGAAGCGTTTTTTGAAAGCACGGGAAAATCCTTCTTGCGATTCGTACCCTGCTTCTAAAGCGATATTCATGATCGATTTGTCAGTGAGCAGTAGTTGGCGTGCTGCCCGTTGCAGGCATAATCTACGTTGATATTCCTTTACACCTTCACCGACCATACCGGTGAAAATTGAATGGAAATAGAGTGTAGAATAGCCGCACTGCTCGGCAAGCATCTCAAGTGTCACAGGGGTATCGAGGTGTTCTTCGATGTACCGCTGTACTTGTTCGATTCGTTTCCGGATATGTACTTTTTTGGCGTTCATGTTGATGTCTTTACCACAACGCGGATTGTATTTCTTGATCGTTTTTTAGAAATTTAAATAAAAAATGCGGGCAGAAAGTGAATTCAGCCCGCAATAAAAAATACTACTTTCTAAACCCGTGTAAAAAGCCTGCATCATAAAGTTTTGAAAAATGTTCTTTGTTGTCCTCTCCGGGGAGAACAAGGAAAACGGTTTGGCGGTTCAGATTATGTTCTGCAACCACGTCGCAAAGTTCGCCGATGGTTGAACGGATAATCTTTTGCTCAGCCCATCCAACGCGGTAGGCTATGACAACCACTACGTCATCCTCAAGTCCTCCGGCGCGTAGTTCTTCAACAAGGCGCTCCGGGTGGGCAGCTGAAAGGTACACAGCCATTGCACAGCGGTGCTTTGCCATATCGCGTAGCTTTTCTGTTTCAGGTACTGGAGTTCGCCCTTCAAGTCTTGTGATTATTACGGATTGTGATTGTTCTGGCACAGTGAGAGGGGCAGCGGAGGCAGCGGCTGCCGCAAAGCTTGCTGTAACACCGGGGATAGTGCCGTAGCCGATTTGCTCTTTATCCAGCAAGTGCATCTGTTCTCGTATGGCACCGTAAAGGCTTGGGTCGCCAGTATGAACACGCGCAACCGTACCGCCGTTGCGGACAGTCTCAACGATTGCTGCATGTGTTTCTTCGAGATTCATAGGAGCAGAGTCCATAACGGTTGCTGACTCTTTTGCACCTTCAATGATGACAGGGGGAACAAGCGAACCTGCGTAGAGTACGAGATCTGCTTCTGCAATCATGCGGGCACCTTTTACTGTTATGAGCTCAGGGTCACCGGGGCCTGCACCGATGAACCATACAGGTGCGGTGTTCCATTCAGGACGTGTGGTTGTCATATCTATTCCGTATCGTTTTATTTTTCAGTGTGGTTGCCTGATGCAGGCTTGTGTGCGCTGATTATAAAAATGGGGTTCATACTGTCCAGCCGGACATCTCCTGCCAAAGGATGTGACGTAGCGGACTGAATGAGTGTCACCGCATATTCCCATCCAAGAGCCTTGAAGTGATTTTTGGCAATCTCAAGGCTTGAGAGTAAGGTACAGTTGGCAACAATAATTCCGTTTTGTCGAAGCCTGTCGCAAAGCGGTTCAAGTAGTGTGCTGTCTGAACCAAGTCCGCCACCGATAAAAATTCTGTCGGGTGTCGGGAGGTCGTCGAGGTTCTTTTGCGCGTCGCCATGTCGCACGTCAACATTGACTGCCCCGAATCGGGCACGGTTTTGACGAATCAAATCTATCCGTTCGCTCTTACGCTCAATTGCATACACCGCTCCTTTTGAAAGAAGATGTGCAGCTTCGATGCTGACAGAACCACTTCCTGCACCGATGTCCCACATAGTATGCTGTGGCTTCAGTTCAAGGAGACCAATGGACACTGAGCGTACTGGGCGCTTTGTGATTAAGTTTCGTTCCGTAGTAAGTTCTGTGTCAGGAATACCTATGCGCAGGGCATGCGGAGGCTGTCCGATGCGTTCAAGAAACACTGCATTCAGCTTGGAAAAACTGCGGTTGCTTGCTTCTTCAAGAGAGCAGGTTGAAACGACTTCGTTTTCGGTTCCCATATCTTCAAAAATGCTCATGCGGAACCAGCTTACGCCTCTATCTAGAAGCTTTTGGGCGATAACAGCAGGTATGTTGATGTTGTCTGTGAGCACCGTAATGTAGTCATATTGCATCACAGACGTATATAAAGGGACGTAGTTATTACGCCCGTGCAACGATACCATATGCATGTGCTGCCACGACACTTTGGCTTTGCTGGCAATTGCCTGCACTGTAGCGGTGTTCGGGTGGATAATAACGTTTTCAGATCCAAATTCTTTGATAATTCTGTCACCTATACCAAAAAAGAGCGGGTCGCCATCTGCAATGACTACTACTTTTTTACGTGCATGGTAGCTGGATGCCATAGCTTCGAAGACGCTGCTCAACGGGGCAGTGATAGCGATGGATTCTGTGTCGGGGGTAGCGTATGCCGCAAGCTGTCGTTTGCCGCCTACCAGTACGTCGGCATCTGTAATGAGTTGTTTGTGAGCTTCAGGGAGTATATCCGGGTCAATTCCAAGACCGACAATATGAATAGCCATACTATCTCCAGCAGGTTTCAGGTCGCAATAGGTGTGCATTAAACAATGGTAAGAAGTGAGCCGTCAAAATCGAAAAGATACACTGTTATCTTTACATTGTTTTTTGCCCAATGCTGTGCTTTGTCTCGTGCGATGGTGGCTACGTGATGCAATGCAGCATCTTTTTTGGGGTCGTTACTGATAATATCAAGAACTTGTCGTGCGGTGTTCGCATTAATTATTTCTGGTAACAGAGTTTTGTTGATACCAGCTTCTTGGCACCATGCAGCAAGAGTCACGAAATCTATAGGGGCTGTTTTAGCGTGGGTATACGCATGGCCTTGTGCCAGCTTGACGAGTTTTCCGAAAAAACATGACCACGCTGCACACTTGAATCCTTTTTCTGCCGCAGATTCTAAAGAGAACTGGGCAAAGTCTGCTGCTTGTACAAAGGCAAGCTCTTTCCAGTCTGGCAGTGCTTCCATGAGGAGTCGTTCGCTCCGCCTGCCTGTGGAAAAGCCGATGCACTCAGCACCCGCTGCAAGGGCTACATCCATACCTTGCAGCACGGTCGCTTTCCATGAACTGTGGCTGTATGGCTTCACAGTCCCACGGGTTCCTAAAATGGAAATACCACCAAGAATCCCAAGTCTGGAGTTCATAGTATGCTTAGCCTGCTCTTCGCCTTTGGGAACAACAATGCGTACCTTGACTCCTCCGGCATATCCAGCTGCTGCACATGCTTCGCGAACTGCTGCCTTAATTTGCTCTTGCGGTTCGGGGTTGATTGCAGGGTTGCCTGCTGGCACAGGAAGTCCGGGAAGCGTTACCTTGCCAACTCCTTTTCCGCCTTCAAGAATGATTTCAGTACGATCTGGTAGAAGCGATACGTGGGCTTCAATGTGTAAGCCGTGTGTTGCATCAGGGTCGTCGCCGCCATCTTTTATAACACTGCCAACAGCTCCATATTCAGTAAGAATAACGGAGTGGACAGGAATAATTTTTCGATTGTTAGGCTCATCTGTAGCTCCGTTTTCAGGTAAAAACGGAGGGAGAGCTATTTCTAGTGATGTTACCGTTTGTTGCATAAGCAGCAAACGGAGTGCTGCACCAGCTGCCGCCGATGCTGATGAACCAGTGGTGTAACCTTCGCGTAGTCTCTTTTCAGCCATCTACGATGTATACTGCTGAGAGCGTTATATTGCAAAAAGTAGTTTGCTCTCATTATGAATGATTGGTGAATCTATAGATAAAGCTGATACGAAGCTTGTATTGTGATGGGTATTATCGATTTGATAAAAAAAATGAGGGTGATAATTTATACGGTATGAATGCGCTTAATAACCTGATTCCATGCTTTTTTCAAAAAACTGCCGTTATTGTTTGTGTACGAATTATCCTTGGGGGATTGTTTGTATATGCCGGAGCAGGAAAGCTTTGGGATATTCGAGGGTTTGCGCTTATCATCGAAGAATTCGGTTTAGTTCCGCTTGCGTTACTGCCGTATGTTGCGGTGGGGCTACCTGTCCTAGAAATTGTGGCAGGTATCGGTCTCATTTTTAATGTACGTGGGAGTCTTCTGGCAATTACTGCCATGACGATAGCGTTTCTGGGCGTGCTTGGATACGCTATTTATGAGGGCTTAGCGATTGCGGACTGCGGGTGCTTTGCTGCTGGTGAAGTACCAGCTGGATATGATGATGGCAGTGCTTTGAAGGAAGCATTCATTCGTGATGTAGGATTGTTACTGGCTTGTTGTTTTCTTTTTGTGACATCCAAGCAAAAGAAACAGACAACGATTGTTTCGTAACGCTTTTGTATAAAACAGTTTTGTGAACTGGAGTGTGTTGTGCGTAAAATTTTTGTTATTAGCATGTTGCTGGTAGGTGTTGTAATGCTGAGCGGCTTTATGGGCATCGGCGAATCTGAAGTAGAACTTGAAGGCAAAGCTATTAAGCTGGCAAAAGAAGTTCAGCGTGGTGATTATAAAGTAATTTCTACACAGGAACTGCATGACGCACTGGGTAAAAACGATATTCTCGTAATTGATACCATGCCGTACGAAGCATCTTACAAAAAGAATCATATCCCTGGTGCAAAACAAATTTTATTCCCAATTCCAGATATGGAAACATGGGATACTAAAGAAACTGCTGGTAAAACTCAGGCAGACTTTGAAGCACTCCTCGGTGCAGACAAAGACCGCATGCTCGTTTTCTACTGTGGTTTTGTTAAGTGTACCCGTTCTCACAATGGTGCTGCTTGGGCACGTAAATTAGGTTACACTAATGTATATCGTCATCCAGGTGGTATTAAAGCATGGAAAGAAGCTGGTTACCCTGTAGATGAAATTAAATAAGTATTCAGAAGCATCACCTGTTGATGCTGAATTATCGCCTGAAGCTGAAGCCGTTGTTGAGCGGCTGAAGCTTCAGGCGGAAAATTTATTCGAAACCCGCGCATTGTTGTGTGCAGAAGCGGTGATGGTTACTTTGAATGAGGCGTTTGACGGTTCTCTTTCAGAGGAAGAAGCCATTAACCTTGGCTCCACGTTTTGTATGGGAGTCGGAACTGCCGGATGCATGTGCGGTGCACTTGCGGGTGGGTTGGCATCAGTAGGCATGTTTACGGGAAAAGGGCGTCTAGCTGACAGCAATGCCCACGCCCGTGATTGTGGTAAAAATCTGCACGATGCGTTTGTCCGTAATCATAAGACCACCTGTTGTCGTAGTCTTACTCGTCATGTAAAAAATGATTCTGCTAAGCATTTTGCTCAGTGTACAATGCTCACAGGTAACGCTACGGAGCTTGCTGCCCGTATTATTATTGCAGAACGGCAGGACACACATATTACGCCTCGTAAGGCACTGGCTAAAGGTCATGTGCTGGCTATGCGAGCTGGAAATGTACTCCGTAATGTTTGCAAAAGTGTCTGGCGGTTAGCTCACAGGTAGTTATTACGTTTGGACAGTTCGATTTGTAAGATGTGTTTCGATGTGTTGGAACGCAAAAAAGCCGTATGCTTAGCATGCGGCTTTTTTGCGTCATAGGGTCTTTCAGGTCGTAGAATAAAAAATGGCGAACCGACAAGGTGTGGGCATGTCGGTTCGCCGATCGAGAGATTCTTTATATATGTTGCAGGCATATAGTAAATGCAGAGGAGAAGACCACTGCTCCCTCGGTGGTTCAATCTGCCATACACGGGCTAGTTGATGACAGACTGAGTGGCAATGAGTGCACCCGAAGGTGCGCAGAGTGAAATTTGTGTGTTCGGTCTATGTGGTTTTTCTAGTTTGTACACTCAATCAACTTCAGAAGCAAGCCCCAAGACTCCTGATTCTACGCTGAAAAATGTGTCTAAAAATAACAAGTGATTAATAACAATATGTTATTGAATTTAGAGGTTGCGCGATTACGTTGCTTTTTTGCTGTGGCTCGTCTTTTTTCTATAGAGGCGCTTTCTAAATTAAACTTACTCCATACTTGCATGGGCAACTTTCGATTGTGGCTGCTTCCACTAAGCAATTTTTCTCCCAATGACTAAGACGGTCAGTGATAATTCTAAGGAAAATTTTCGCTGCTTCAGGGTCTTTATCAAGTTGTGATAACGCTTTTGGTCGTGGAAGAATTAAGCACATTGCCGGTTCGAGAGCTTCAACGGAGAATAAACGCTCTGTGTCAGCAAGTAGTGCAAGTGTGCCGAACACGCGACCTTCTGTGATTGTGCCATGCGCAATAGATTTATCTACATATGTGTAGGTGATTGAAAGTGAGCCTTGAACCAGCAGGTAGGCTTTATTATCGTAATCACCTTGATGGAATACAAAGTCTCCTGCCTGATAGTTCATCCGTTTGACAAGCAGGGCATAAGTGCGAAGCCGTTCAATGGGGATTTTGGCAAAAATTTCGGCTTTTAAGAGTAGATCAAGGTTCTGATCGTATTCACAGCAGGGTGGGGCTTTTGTGGTATCCATATATTCTCCCGATTTTTTAGCATGGTGAGTGATGCCTTTTATGCACCGTGGATGAGTTCGTACAGAGCACCCTTTTGTTCCATAAGTTCTTCATACGTTCCTTGCTCAACGAGCTTTCCGCTTCGTAATACTGCAACTTTATCATACCCCGGCAAGGTATCGAGTCTATGCACAACTGAAAGTATTGTGGCTTTGCCTTTGAGCATTCGCTCCATAACATTTTGGATGCGTTGCTGGGATGCGTTGTCTAAAGCAGATGTTGCTTCATCAAAAATATAGATTGGAGGGCGTTTCAAGAAGGCGCGTGCAAGTGCGACCTTTTGGCGTTGTCCACCGGATAGGTCTTCACCCATGTTACCGACATTATGCTCCAGACCGATTTCGAGAACTGTCTCAAGAACTCCTTCAATAATAAGAAGCTGATTGATATGTTGCTGCACACGCTCTTCGGCTCCTGCGTTATCAAGCTTGATGTGACCGTATGCGATGTTATCCATAATGGAGAGTGTATGCACATAGCTCTCGCGGCAATACGCATTGAATGCCCCCGGCATATGTTCATCCATATATTTTTTGAAAGACTCACGAATTTCACTGATAGTTGCGTATAGAGCGTCTGGGATAGAAGCAATGGAGTGGCGGCTCGGAGTGAAATTTAAACTCAGGTATAAAAGAGCAAGTCGTGCTGATTCGTCGAGTAATTGCACCCCATCTTCGGGTGTATCTGCCTTGCTCAGTTGATCTACAATGCGGCTGTACGAAGCCAGCTCATTAGCAGGAACGGGGCTTCGCTGAAGAAGTTCTTGTTCGTCTGGTGAGTTGTGCGCCAGTTCAACTGTTCGAGTAGCAAGTGTGACACCGAGTAATTCTAGCGGGGGAAGTAACTTGTATTCGTTAAGGAAGGCTATGAACTGCTTTTGCTGGTGCAGGTTTTCCATAGAAATTTCTTCATCGCATGGAGCACCAAAAACTATATTCTCTGCGATAGAGGCGTATTGCAGATATTTTTCCGGATCAAAGAACTCAATATCATTATGTAACTGCACGCCGTGCCGTTGCTGGAATTGAGCACGGGCGCGGATGAGGCTTTCTATTAATTCCGGTGACTCATCTTTTTTAAGTGTCGTGCGTAATCCAAAACCAAGCACATCTACAAAAAGACCTACCTGTTGTGCTACTTCAATAATTCTATCGAGATCAGGCAATTCAGGATCTGTTTCACCTTGTTGACGAAGTAGAGCTTCACTGCTGTACACGAGGTTGTTGCGGATAGTGCCATCAAAAATAAATGGATGCTGGGCAACAATGCCCATGTTTTCCGCAATATCTTGCTTCGTCATTTGTGCAACTTCATGCCCATCAAGCTGCACACTGCCGCCTGTATATTTTAACATCTGACTGACTGCACTGGCGAGTGTAGATTTACCGCTACCGGAGAAGCCTACAAGTGCAAGGTGTTCGCCCGGGGTAATGTGCATGTTGATGTTATCAAGTAAGCGAATGTTTGAACCGATGGTGAACGAAAGGTCGTTGATAGCAATGTCACCGTTGAAGCGATAGACATCCCGACCTTCAGGAATGGAAGGAAATTCTGCCAGCAAATCGAAATAATCCATCACCTGCTTATAGCGGACAACACAATCCTGATAGAGCTGGTAGAACTCCATGAGTTCTTTCCACGGGTCGTAGAGCTTTTCATACGCGGAAAGAAATGCAACCAGTGCGCCTAATTGAAATTTTCCCTGAATTGCCAGATAGCCGCCGATCAAAAATAGAATAAATGGACCGAGAGACTGAAATAGATTGTTTGTGAACTTGATACCGAACTTAACAATTAAGAGCCGGTAGGTAATGTCATAGAGCCAATGAGCGGATTTTTTGAATTTGTTTTCCTCTAAAGAGTACGCACAGTTTCCTTGAATTTCGTGAATACCTGTCATGGATTCACTGATAATGCTGCTGGTGCGTCGCAAGCTGTTAGTTCGTTCGCGATTAAGTCTGTTGTACGCACGTTGTAAAATAGGAATAACTAGCATTTCGACAGGATAAATTGCGACAGAAAGAGCTGCCAGCAGCGGGTTGAGATATAGCATATATCCTGCGAACGCGAAAAAGGTGAGAATATTAACAAGCGGTGCGGAAATAGCCATGCCAGCAAATGTTGCCATGGGGAGCAACTCTGTCATGAGGGTGGAAACAACAAGCCCCGGTGAGGTTCTGCGGAAAAAGGGCATAGGTAGCGTTAAAATATGCTCATACAGGGCGTTTCGTAAGCGGTAGAGCGTTACTTCACCCACTTTTGCCTGAAGAATATTAATCGCATATTTTAAAATACCTGCCAGAAAGACCGCAGTGATGTAGATCATGCAGTAGTAGATGAGGGCATCAATCTTTTTTAGTTGAATAGCATCTGAAACGATGCGTTTTTGCATTTCGATTGGAACCAGTCGCATTCCGACCGTTATAATAATGATTGTAATCATAATTAATTGTAACGGTCTGTTTTTATATAGTACCCAAAAGTACATGGAACGTTTCGTAACCGGAGGAAGTTCTTTTGGCATGCTGGAGTATCCTTTGGTCTGTGAAAGGCACATTGCTCTGGCATCTATAACAATATTAAGAAGCAAGGTACGGTACTATGTGTAATGGCTCGAAAAAAATTAACCTTCTTTCATAGATTATCTCTGCGGTGGAAACTGTTCCTCACACTGTTTTTGTTCAGTGTGCTGCCTATTTGCGGCACTTTGGTCACTGTTGAACGACTTGAAACTGATATTAAAGAGTATCTATACGAAAGTACCCGCAATGACCTTGTGACAGAAGCAAGTCAGTCTATAGAAAAAATTGCGGTCAACTCTGCTTCTGACCTTGAAAACAGTGAACGCATGCGAAGTCTCATTGTTGAGGTTGTGGCGCTTGCGGCTCAATATTTTCTGAATATGCAGCCAGTAGATGGAGAAGACATTCTCTATTCAGATCAGATTGACCCTTCAATTCCGTATCCGGAAGATTTAGTCGTTGATCCGAAGCATGCCCCTACTCGTGAGCATATTGTCAAATATGGCACAGATATAGGGAAGTATATTTCTTATGGGAAGCTAGGCTTTTCTCTGCCGTGGAAAGAGCCGGAAAAGGCTGTTGCCATAAGGCAGGCAAAGCAACTGGTTCGGTTGGCTCCCCTTTTTAAGGCGTTGAAAAAATCATACGGAGATGTGCTGTATAATTTGTATATCGGTATGCAATCCGGTTTATTTCTTTATTATCCAGCACATGCCGGATTGCCCGAAAGCTACGATCCTCGCGAAAGGATATGGTATCGGTTGGCTCTTGAGGAAAAAGGCATAGTGTGGCGTGCCCCTTTGCGTGGAGCTTCAACTGGGCGGTTGCTTTTTACGGTGTCTGCACCGTTATTTAATGAAGCAAAAGAAATTGTTGGTGTTGTTGGCTTAGATATTCTGATGGAGCAAGGACTTACTGGTGGTAATGTTACCGCCGTATGGTCTAAGAATGCGCGGCTGATTCTTGCAGAGGAAGCTGATGACAAGGGAACTGGTAGTGCAGGGCTGCGTATGATTGCTCATACTTATACGCATAGAGAGAATCGAACGCGGTATAGCTGGGTGATGGGACGCGGTGATAAGCAATGGATAAAATTCGAAAATACGGAAGCCAAAGCAAAATTCATGAATGCTATAGCCTCCGGAACGTCCGGCACGTTGCGAATGCGGTGGGATGGGGAGGATAGTCTTGTCGCATGGGCACCATTTAAGCGGAACAGCTATTTCATTGCAATTGTACCGGAAAAAGATGTGATGCATCTTACCAATCAGATATTGGCGTATTTACATTGGGCAAGCTCCGCCCAGCAGCGCATTGTTGAAATTGCTGTTGTCGTTATCATATTCTTAACATTTCTTTTTGCCATGTATGCCAGCCAGACTATTTCTAAGCCGATGAATTTGATGATTGAGGCATTCAGAGAGTTGGCAAAGGGTAACTTTAGTGCGCGGGTTGATTTTAAAACTGGTGATGAGCGCGACACACTTGTGGACACCTTTAACACAATTGGTCCACAGCTAGAGCATTTGGTGGAGACGCAACAGGCGCTGGATGTTGCCCATGAAATTCAAGAAAATTTACTTCCTTCGACAGACCCTAAGTTACCGGGGTGGCAGATTTCCGGTGCTATTCGATATTGCGATCAAACAGGTGGCGACTACTACGACTACTATATGACTGCGTGTGAAGGCGTGCCGGTTCTTTCTGTGGTTGTCGGCGATGTCTCAGGGCACGGTGTTGCGTCTGCATTACTTATGACAACAGCTCGTGCGTTGCTGAGAGTGCACACAGAATGTACCCGCATTAGCGCAGCCAAAAGGATATCACAGGTAAATAATTTGCTGGTGCAGGATGTTCATGGCACCGGTCAGTTTATGACATTGTTTTATCTAGAAATTATAGGACATAGCAACAAGCTTTGCTGGGTTCGGGCAGGGCATGACCCCGCCATTGTGTATTCGCCTGAAGAGGACGAATTTACAGAGCTGCGGGGGAACGGTTTGCCACTAGGAGTTCTTTCACGTTTTGAATATGAGCAAAGTGAAATTGAACTTACACAGGAAGGCACGGTAATACTGCTGGGAACAGACGGAATATGGGAAGCACGTAAAGGTGGCAACGGGGAGTTATACGGTAAGGATCGGGTTCGCGAACTGATACGTGAACACGCTTCAGAATCTGCCGAAGACATACGGAACCGCCTTCTTGATGCTGTAGAGGCATGGCAAAAAAATGTTCCGAACGCGGATGATGTAACATTAGTTGTGTTGAAAAAGGATAAACATATACATACCGGTTGTAAGGACGTTGCCGTTTGTAATCTTGATTTCTTTATGAAGAAAGAGGGATAAATGAGTAGTGGGCGCTTGTGCTATAGATTGATACTTCGCTCGCGCGATGACTTTGTCAAACTGGTTTCTGCCATTGATGATATTGCGGGACAGCGTTCTATTGCGCCTTCTGTTGTATTTAAAATAACGCTGGCACTTGATGAGCTTATTGGAAATATTTTTGATTATGCATTCTCAGATGGGCAGAGATCGCAGGTTGATGTTGTGGTGTGCGTCTCCCGTGGTATATTCTTCGCTAAGATTATAGACAACGGTATGCCGTTTGATATTTCTAAAATTCAAGAGCCTGAACTTGATAAGCCGCTTGCGGAAAGAGAAAGACCGGTAGGGGGGATGGGAGTATTTCTTGTTCGTAAGCTTATGGATTCTTTTACGTACTATCGGCATGCTGGAAAAAATCACGTAATTATTTGTACTAAAGTTAATCCGGACAATCACTAGAAAGGAGCCTGATATGGCAATGAAAACCATTGAATTACCGAATTGTACGGTTCTCGCAATGAGTCACCGTCTGGATGGTTCCCATACAAAAGAGCTTGAAACCAAGGTGGAAGAATTAATCGGCGGTGGGTATTCCCGCTTGTTGTTCGACTTTGAAGAGCTGGATTATATTAACAGCGCAGGGCTGCGTATTCTCGTTATGGCGTATCAACAGCTTCAACCTAACGGTGGCAAAGTGGCGGTATGCTGTGCGCGAGATTATATTCAGGAAGTTTTTGAGATTTCCGGTTATGACCAATTGTTCGGTATGTACTCAAATCGAGACGATGCAGTAAGCGACTTTTAAAACACTGCGTGGCGTTATTCATTGTGGTGCAAAATTGAGCAATAAAGATGCGAATAACAATGTGTTGCAAGTGACGTCTGCGCCTCAATTGGTAGTCTCTTGGGGATAACATGCGACTACCCCGCAGTCTTTTTAAAAATAAAAAACGGTCAGTATTACCTGACCGTTTTTTCATGCTATTTTGAAATTTTTATTTCGACATCGCTACCCAGTGCATATCCTTTAAGAGATCCGAGCATACCTTCAATGGAACCTCGGATAATATTCTCTACAAATGGGTTCAGCCCTACTGGTGAGCCGTTAACCGTAATAGTTAAGCCGGAACTGTTGATAGATTTACACGCCTTCATGGTCGCTTTTCCAGCTACAATTTTTTGAGCAATAGCCTCACAGGTAGCTTCGCCACAAGCTCCACAGTCAAGTGCGGGAAGCAGAAATGCCTTTTCTTCAATACAGTCTACTAGTTCTTCAATGGTTGTTTCGTCGAAGTGGGGAACGCCATCGGCGGAGACAGTCCCATAGGAACCAATGGCAAGCCCCCTGTCCAGCGTTGCTTGCTCTTCAGTTTCGCGTAGCAAAATTACTCGGGGGAGCCAGCTTAGTGTCTTTCCTCCCTCTACCAGCAGATAATCCGCTTGCGCGAGTGGGAGTACATCTGGAAGCATTTTTTTAGCGCCCCAGTGGATGCCACATTCGCTTTCGCTAAGTCCGATAACAGTTCTGCCTTCTTTCGCAAATCGTCCGGTGTCAGTGTCCGGTTTAGTTAAGCCGGAATGGGTGAATTTTGCGATAGTTACCGTTTTACCGCGTGCTTCGAGTGCATCGGCAATTTTACGGGTGAGAGTTGTTTTACCGGACTTTTTGTAGCCAACAATGCTGACAGCTTTCATGGAGCACCTCGGTTCGTTGTGAAAAAATTCAGTTTCGGTCTGCGGTGGAGAAAATGCAAGAACTAATCAGGTTAGTTGCAGTCATGCACCACGTTGGAGATATTCAGATAATTATACTCAAAGCTGACAATGTTGAGGGGCGGAATTTACGAGACCAGTGCAGCATTAGCTTTTTTCAAAAGCTATCACTGGTATGTGGTGGTGATATATGCAGCGCGAGCTGCTCTGCGCTGGTGGCGAGTTGTATTAAAAAAAAGAGGCACGCATGTAGGGGATGCGTGCCTCTCGTATAGGGTTTCGCGAATTATTATGCCTTAGTGCCGAGCAAACGTGCAAACATTTGCTTACGGTTCATCATGACCGGGGAAGCTGCTGCAATTGCTTTTTCAAAATATGTGGTCGGGTCTTGTTGGAACAAGTAGACCACACGTATGTCGTCTGGGTCGCCTAGAACGGCTTTCGGGTAACGTTTTTTGGCAGCAGCCAGTCGCTCTTTTGCTAATGCGTCAATTTCATCTTCTTCACCGAACGTCATAGCGCCTGTAGGACAGGAAAGTACACAGGCTGGCTTCATGCCGTTCTGGATACGGTCGATGCACATGTCGCATTTGGAGAGCTGCCCCGAGACAGGATCCTTGCGTGGAATGTCGTATGGGCAAGATTCGCGAACGCCTTCGGCGTCAACATTTTTAGTGTATTCTGTAAAGACAACAGCACCAGTTGTTTCGTCCTGAATAACAGCACGTTCGTCATCAAGCTCCGCCTGACCTAAGCAAGGCGGTTCGTAGCAATGACGGCACTGTTCTGGGAAAAACAGCCAGTCAACTTTGCCGTTGACTACGACTTCTTCAAAGCGCACAAGTCGTATTGTGTTAAAGCTCAGATCCTTAGGGTTTTGGTGTGAGCCCCAGTTCACTGTTTCTTCCGCCGGAAGCTTTTTCCATTGTTTGCATGCTACCTGACAACCACGGCATGCCGTGCAGCGGGTAAGATCGACGAGGAATTTTTTAGCCATGGCTTACGCTCTCTTTATCTTGCTCACGTTAACCATGAACGCCTTTGTTTCCGGAATACCGGTGTTAGGGTCGCCCACAGAAGGAGTGAGGAGGTTTGCAGAATCACCACCGTTTTTCGGTGTCACCCAGCCATAGTGCCAAGGAAGACCGACAAGATGCACGTCCTGTCCCTGAACTTTGTATGGCTTGATGCGCTTGGTTACGATGGCAACACACTTGAGCTTGCCGCGCAGGCTGGAAACATTCACAGTTTCGCCGTTCGCAATGTTTTCTTTCTTTGCCAATTCTTCACTGATTTCACAGAACAACTGTGGCTCTGTTTCAATCAGCCATCCCTGATAACGAGTCATCAATCCAGTCTGCCAATGTTCTGTTACGCGGTATGTGGTTCCAACATACGGGTATTTAGGGTTGGCAACTGCTTTTTCCTCACTTGCAATTTGATATGCAGTAGGGTTGTGCAGCTGGGATGAGAACGGATGCTTTGCAATAGGGCATTCAAGCGGTTCATAGTGCTCTGGGAATGGACCTTCCTGACGTCCCGGGCCGTAAATCTGACCGAAGCCGTGCTTACGCATGATGAACGCATGCTTTGTTCCCGGTTTCCATCCACCATCAGGTACATCGCCCTGCCATTTGGTTTTATCGCCAGTCCAGTTAATAACCGCTTTTTTAGGTGCGTACGGTTTACCTGTAAGGTCAACAGAAGCACGGTTGTAGAGAATGCGGCGGTTTACAGGCCAGCACCATGCCCAGTTAGGGTACAGCCCGATATTCGCTTGTGCTTTGTTTTGTGTTTTGTCACGGCGGGCAGCCATGTTGCCTTTGTCAGTGTAAGAGCCACAGTAGAGCCAGTTACCGGAACATGTTGAACCGTCATCTTTAAGGTATGCAAAACTCGGAACCTGCTGACCTTTTTTGAACTTCTTACCCTTAACTTCGGTATCTTTCATAAAGTAACCGTTGATAAGTTTAGCAATGCCGTGTGGGTCAAAGTGACCGTGGCTGTTCTGCCAGTCGTTCAGTCCAAGGTTTATGATAGGGTCCGGATATGCACCGCCGTCCTTTTTGTAGAGTTGCTGGATTTTGTCGGTGAGTTTCAGGATGATGTCACCGTCAGGAAGAGTCTGTGCATATGGTTTCGGACCCTGATAACGCCATTGCATCCAGCGACCGGAGTTTGTAACGGAGCCTTCTTTTTCGATGGAAACAGCACAAGGCAGGAAGAATACTTCTGTCTTGATGTCCTCAGGTTTCATATCCGGTCCACGCCAGAATGAAGCTGTTTCGTTGTCGAAAATGTTGACGTTGACGAGCCAGTCAAGCTTGCCCATAGCTTCACGGTTTTTATTGGCGTTTGCGCCGCCGCATGCCGGGTTCTGACCCCAAGCAAAGAAACCGTCAAACTGCCCCTGATTCATTTTTTCAAACATGGACAGCCAGTAGTATTCTGTCATCGGCTTGTGTGCATCAAGCTTAGGCAGCATTTCGTACCCTTTTTCCGGTGTTGCCTTCGGGTACATTGCTTTTACGAAACTGGATACATACTTTGGCTTGTTGCCCCACCAGTTTGCGGACATAGGGTCTGCTGATTTAGGGGTACAGTTTTTGTTGTATGCTGCAAGATCAGACCACTTGGATTTAGGGGTTCCAAGGTATCCCGGCAGAATATGTACGAGGAGACAGTGGTCAGTTGAACCCTGCACGTTGGATTCGCCGCGCAGAGCGTTAACACCACCGCCAGCAACGCCAATGTTACCGAGAAGCAGCTGTACTATTGCCATGGTGCGGATGTTCTGAACACCTACTGTGTGCTGTGTCCAACCCATTGCGTACATGATGGTTGCAGATTTGTCCGGCGATCCGGAAGCTGCATATGTCTTGTATACCTTGAGGATATCTTCTTTAGGCGTTCCTGTGACGTCAGACACAGTATCTACATCATAACGGGCAAAGTGTTTTTTGAGCAGGTTGAATACACAACGCGGGTTCTTTAACGATTCGTCGCGAACAGGGACACCATTTTTGTCCAGTTCGAATGCCCATTTGGATTTGTCATATGAACCTGTTTTAGGATCAAAACCGGAGAAGACACCGTCATCAAATGTATAATCTTTGCCGACAACAAAAGATGCGTTGGTGTAGTTAACAACATACTCTTTGAAGTATTTGTTGTTATCGAGGATGTATTTGACCATGCCGCCAAGGAAAGGAATATCCGCACCGGAGCGAATAGGAGCAAACATATCGCACTTGGCAGATGTACGGGTAAAGCGCGGGTCAACATGGATGAGTGTTGCGCCCTTGTCTTTAGCTTTCATTACCCATTTGAAGGAAATAGGATGGTTTTCGGCAGCGTTACTGCCCATGATTAATACACAGTCACTGTTCTTAAGGTCGATCCAGTGGTTAGTCATCGCACCGCGTCCAAACGACTCTGCCAGAGCCGCTACAGTTGCGCTGTGTCAGATACGCGCTTGGTGTTCAACATACACCAAGCCAAGAGATCTGAGTAATGACTGGTATGCCCAGCATTCTTCGTTATCCATTGCGGCGGAACCGGCAGAAGCGATGGCTTCCGTGCGGTTAACTTGCTCGCCTTTTTCATTCTTACGTTGGAAAGACGTATCGCGGGTTTTTTTAACGCGCTTTGCAATTTCTGTCAGTGCCCAGTCCCAGGAGACAGGTTTCCATTCTGTGCTATTAGGAGCACGGTACAATGGAGTTTGGGGGCGGTTGTCGTTTTCAGCAAGCTGCCATATTGCAGCACCCTTAGCACACAGAGAACCTTCATTGATCGGGTGATCTGGATCACCTTCGACATTGATTGCACGACCATCACCGTCTTTAGCTGTGTTGACGATAAGTCCGCAACCTACAGCACAGTAGCAGCATACGGATGTTGTCTGCTTGGACCATTGTAGTTTTTGCAGCTCAGCTTTCGCGACGGTCGGCTTTAAAGAAATACCAAGTCCGCCAAAAGCAGATGCGGTGGCGGCACCTGCTGAAAGCTTGAGGAATTGCCTACGGGAGACTGTCATTGTTCCTCCTGATAATGAAGCTGGTCAACGTCCTCTAATTTCGCAACCAAACGCAAGGAGCATTGCAAATCCGTTACCATATCCTTTGCAGGCAGGCAGAGCATTCACTTGTGTCGGCTGCGGTATTTGAATCGGTATTTCTTTAGGGACAGGCGAAAGTTCACACAAAGTGGCACGTGTGTGTACGTCGGTCAGAGAAATTCCGAGTCCTGAAAAAGGAAGCAAAGTCGCTTCATCGTGTTGAGAACGATTTATACGTTCCATAACAAAAACCCCTTCCAACTTGATTGGAGTGCTGGCTGCACCACGCAATCGTCATCTGATAGAAGCAGGGTAGTCGTGAAAGAAGGTGTTCAACAATGGAAATAAACTTACAAGGTCTACTGCACTCGGTAAGTGCTATATTATTATAGAAAACAGTACTTTAAAGAATGTTGGATTTTGTATACGCACTGTTTGACACCGGATATGCGCACGGTTTGACACCATAGAGATGTGAGGTGTGTATCTTATTGAAAATAATGCAAACTTTGCCGTAAGTGCTTACTTTTTGAATGGGTCAAAGTCTGGAACAAGGTCGCATAACTGAGACAGCAATAAGGAGAGAATGTCTCCATCCTTGTTGTTATAGCGAAATTCCAGTTCTTTGAGGTAGAGCGGGAAACGTTGTGGGGTGATACCCTTAAAACGTTTTAAGCGGGAATGTCCGAATTCCCAGAAGGAGCCTTCCCGAATTGGGAAGTCATGGTCGTATTTTCTGATGTACTCGTATGGCAGGGAGTCATCGCCACATAGAATGAGCGCATCGTACTGGCGATATTTTCCAGTGTATATAATGTTACCCGCACGGAAGAGGGTAAGGTGGAAGCTGTGATTGAAGTGAAATACTGTTTCGGCTTCAATACCGCTCACTAAGTCAATAAAAACCCAGCCGTTGCGTTCCATTATGCCGAAAACAGGGATAGCACCCTTTGCTCTGACAGGCGGTGCACCGGTAAGTTTTTTTCCTTTAATATATCTGCCCAGTCCGGTTTCAGGACCAAGTAGCTGGCGGGCATCTGTTGCGTGTGCCAGCAGGGCAAAGCGAATAGTTGTTACTGCCTTGTAGGCAGCATTGTAGGAAAGATTAACTTCCTGCGCCAGTTCATGAACTGTGTATTCTTGCAGGAACATGTGAGCAAGGTGGAGCCATGTAGAAGGTGACAGGCTGCCGTTGTTAATCCAGCGTCCGCTGAAATCCTGAAATGTGTATTTGCAAGTGGCACAGCGATATCGCCCCCCAGAAAGAGTATAAAGCTTGTGTTGTCCGCATCTTGGACAAAAGCGTACACCGGAAGGCCAGCAAAAAGAAAGAAGGTATTCTAATGCTGCGTCTTCAGAACTAAGCATGGAGATGTCGAAAGCTGCTGTTTCTTGCATAGTCACTACTTACTGTTAAATTGACACTAGGGCAAGAACTACCTTTGTTTTAGTTGGTTGTACAATCAAAAGCGTGAGTGCTTCCTGCATTATACATTTTGTTATATACTGTGTTTTGAAACGTTATTCTTCTGCAAGAGCTGGTACTTACTTACAAAAAACTTGCGATTACGTATTTGAAAGTATACGTCATATAAGAAGTGTCCCTTTGTTTTTTCTGTTTTTCAAGGGAGAGTGTATGCGGCTAGCATTCAAGTTTGCGACTTGGGCTGTGTTCTGTATTGCGTTGCTGGGTTGTGAAACAAAATTAGAAAAGCCAGCGCAGTATGTGCGGGTTCCCGGTGTTTCTTCTACAGAAATTACTATTGGTTCCTCACTCGCTTTGGAAGGACACGCAAGTTATCTGGGGACACAGACCCTGCGTGGTGCGCAAAGTTATTTACGCAATGTAAATGCTCTTGGCGGCGTGCACGGAAGGCTCATAACTTTGCAGGCTATGGATGACGGCTATGACCCCACCAGATGTTTAGCAAACACGCACCGCCTTGTGAGCAGCGGTAATATCTTCTCTCTTTTCGGATTTGTCGGAACTCCCACCACCGTACGCGTACTGCCACTTATTGAAGAAGCAAAAATACCTCTCGTCGGTGCTTTTTCTGGTGCCAATGCGTTACGTGTACCGTTTAATCCCTATGTATTTAATATACGAGCTTCATACTATCAGGAAACAAAAGCGGCTGTGGAATTGCTTGTTTCACAAATGCAATGCAAACGTATTGCTGTTTTTTATCAGTATGATGCCTATGGATTTGACGGGCTTATGGGAACAGAACTTGCTTTACGTGAAGTAGGGCTTGCGCCTGTGGCGCGTGGCTCATATGTTCGGGGGGCTGTAGATATTGATGAGGCTCTGCATAAAATTGTTACGGCACAGCCTGATGCTGTTGTTCTTGTAGGTACATACGAGCCTTGCGCAGAATTTATTACTAAAGCGGATGCCCTCGGGTTGGATGCCGCTTTTTTTAATTTGTCTTTTGTCGGTGCAGAAGAGCTTGCCAGACTTCTACCTGACGACATAAAGGGAGACGTGCTTGTCTCGCAAGTTGTTCCTCCACCATTCTCCCCTCAGGTACATGAGTTGATGGGAATAGCAGAGGAGTATGTGCGGCATTTGAAAGAATTGTATCCAGATGACGTGCCGAATGCAGTCGGGCTTGAAGGATATGTGAATGCGAGGGTTATGGTGGAAGGGTTGCGCAGAGCTGGAAGAAATTTGACCCGCGAAAGTTTTATGAAAGCTCTGGAGTCAATGGGGAAATTTCCACTTGGGGGAAAAGCATCTGTGGCTTTTACACCGGAAGATCATCAGGGTTTAGAGATGGTATATTATACCGTGTTGGAAGATGGCGAATTTAAATTGATTGACGACACATACCTGCACTTAAAACGGAGTGCTGCGGTTAAATTTGAGGAGCAGGTTACCCAATGATTCGCTCAAAATTTGCACAGTTAAGTTTGAAGAATAAGTTCTTCTTTTCGATTCTGATAGTTATTTTGCTTATCAGCGGTACTATTGCGTTGCTTGCGCGCTGGATTCTTATTTCCGGTTTGACGCAAGAGCTGGAAATGCGTGGTACTGCGATAGCCCATAGTGTGGCAACTCGCGGTACTGAGTATATTCTAGAGAATGATACTGCGCATCTGTTGAATGTTCTTTTCGATGAAAAACAACTACATGAACGCAGAAATCTTGTTGCATACATATATGTTGAAGGAAAGAGCGGCAAAATTCTTAGCCATACCTTTACTACGCCTTTTCCAAAAAGATTAAAGGGCGTTAATCCGGTTACCGAAAAGGTAGAGAAGAGTGTGCAGGTTGTGCCATTTGGTGGGCATGAAGCATATGATATTGCAGTACCCATTAAAGAGGGTATTTATCAGATAGGAACAGTGCATGTGGGATTATCTAAAGCGCACATAGATAATCTTGTGGGTAAGTTGCGCGCAATGTTTCTGGGCTTTATCTCGGCGGTAATTATCATCACATTCTGGGTCAGCCATAGGATGGCAAAATATATTGCGGACCCTGTTATGACGTTGACACAGATTTCAGATGATCTGTCGCGGGGGAGTTTTACCTCTTCTGACCTTATTTATACGGATGAACAGGCGGGGTGTCCTGCCTTCCATGATACAGATTTGCCGTGCTGGCATTTTGATGAACAGCGGACAGGGGCGAATAATACTGGAGCCAGACCACATAGATGTAAGAAATGTGCATTTTACAATGAACCGGGTGACGGTGACGAAGTACAGCAGCTTACAACTTCGTTTCGGAATATGGTGTGGTCGATTCGTTTGTATCGTCGAAGACTTCAGGAATCTGAAAGCACGTACCGGTCTCTCTTCCGCAGTGGACCTGATCCTATTTTTGTTGTGGATGTGCTTACACAGAAGCTTGTGGATGCAAACCCGCGAACAGAAGAAGTCTACGGGTATACTCGCGATGAATTGGTAGGCATGCGGTATACGAGTTTCGGTCAAGAGCATGCCAAAGAATGTTTCGAATATTTCAGTAACGACGAACTGTGTGCTGAGGCTATGCGGTCTGCGCGTGTCGTGCATTTACGTAAAGGCAACATACCTATGTATGTTAACGTGACAGCGTGCTTTATCAGTTACCGTACACGTCCTGCCATTATCGTATCGACAACGGATGTTACTGATCTTGTTGAAAAGGATGCCCAGCTTATTCAGGCATCTAAAATGAAATCTCTTGGTGAAATGTCTACAGGTGTTGCCCATGAGCTTAACCAGCCGTTGAATGCTATTCGCATGGGCAGTGACTTTTTAACGATGGTGCATGAACAGGGTATCGATATACCTAAAGAACAGTATGCACAGGTTGTTACAGAAATCAGCACACAAGTGGACAGAGCGTCTGACATTATCAATACACTCAGGTCGTTCGGTCGTAAGGCAGATTTATTGCTTGAAGATGTGAATTTGAATGAACCTGTGGGAGCTGTTGTTTCGTTGTTGAGCAGGCAGTTCCTGATTGAAGATGTTCATATTGTTACAGAACTTGATCCGGTACTGCCGTATATCACTGCACAGCACAACAAATTACAGCAGGTGCTACTGAATCTGGTTATTAATGCACGTGACGCAATTGTAGAAAGAAATGAAGAGGGAGCGGGTGTGAGAGGCCGCATCCTGATTCGGACTGAATATGACGCTGAAGGAGTATCTGTTTCCGTAGAAGATAACGGAACCGGTATTCCTGACCATGTAGCACAGAAGGTTTTTGAACCATTCTTTACAACAAAAGCTACAGGGCAGGGAATGGGGCTTGGACTTGCCATTTCTTACGGCATTGTACGTGAATATGATGGGGAACTGAGTATTCAAAGTACAGTAGGTAACGGCACGTGCTTTACAGTTCGCTTCCCGCGTCAAGAGGTGGCTCAAGTAGCCAATTAAAAAAGGTACATAATTTAATGAAGATTTTAGTTATTGATGACGAGCAACCTACATTAACAATGTTTGAATTGTTATTAAGTACGTTAGGACACGAAGTCCTTCTGGCAAACTCTGGTGAGCTGGGGCTTGAAGTTTTTGCAGAACACCGTCCTCCACTGGTGTTAACTGATATTAAGATGCCGGGGATGGACGGTATCGAAGTTCTTGGTCGCCTCAAAGAAGAAGAGCCGAACGTCGAGGTAGTCGTCATTACCGGTCACGGTGATATGGATGTTGCAATCAAAGCGCTGAATCTTGATGCAACTGATTTTATTAATAAACCGCTTCGGATAGATGTGCTTGAGCAGGCGTTAGCGCGTGTGGAAGAACGTATTAAGTTGAGCACAGAAAAGTTTGCATCGCTTTCAACAGATTTTACTAGCGACACAATGGTAATAACTGTTTGCGGTACTCTTGGCACAGCTGATGAAGCTGAGATAAAGCATGTTTTTAAAGGTGCGGGCAAAGCCAGAAGAATTGTGTTGGATTTTGCTGAAAATACTTCAATCAACGGTGCTGCCATTGCACTGCTGACAGATTCTATCCGTTCGTTCTACAACGATGGCGGTAAAGTTATTATCTCCGGTTTGTCGGAGAATTTTCGTAATGTTTTTCAAATAATGGGTGTAACAAGATTTGCAACCTTTGTAGATAATATACAGGATGCAGAGTTATAGAGATTGCTCACGATACTTGATGGTTAGGACATGTGATGCGTTTTAGATACTTGAATTGACAGACTTTCACAAAAAAATCGTGTCCTGTAAGGTGACTTTTTTGTATTTTTTTACAAGGTACCTAATCATCAGGAGGTGAGACATGACCTGGTCAACACTAAAACGGTATCAACTGGTTCTGGTCTTGATTGCACTGACGGTTCTTGCGGGCTGCACAAACAGATATAACCCGAATGTTTATTCCGGCGATCAAGCAATGCAAGCTGACAGCATCAGCTATGGAACAATCACTCGAATGAATGCAGTTACAATTAAAGACGATAATACAGGTGTAGGACTCGTCGGTGGCGGACTTGCCGGTGGGCTTGTCGGCAGTACAATCGGTGGTGGTTCCGGTCGGGTCTTAGGGGCAGTCGGTGGCGCAATAGTTGGCGCTACTGCCGGTGCTCTGGCTGAAGACGAGTTCCAGAAAACAGATGGTATCCAGATTACAGTGAGATTGGATTCCGGACGCTCTGTATCAATTGTACAAGCGGCAGAAGGGTCTAATTTCAGCTACGGACAACGTGTTCGTGTTATTACATCGCCAAACGGAAAATCTAGAGTGCTTCCGTACTAGGCGAAACGTATAGCTAGAATGAAAACGGATAGATGTGATTTGCATCTATCCGTTTTTTTGTTGATGACGTAATGTGATGTAGCATCATCGTGATGATGCTTATCGAGGAATTTATCCGCCGATAGCGTTCATGCGGGTTTCTGCCACTTCATTTTGTCGTTTTGCATTAAGCAATTCAATTCCAAGCGGTTTACTGATGTTGGATTCATGAATGACATTGGCAATATCAGTGTCAGTTATTGAAGGGTTGCGAAGCATGGTGCGCAAATCGATTTCGTTGTCAGAGAAAAGACAGGTGCGAAGTTGTCCGTTTGCGGTAATGCGAAGCCTGTTACACGATGCACAGAAGTGGTTGGACATAGGGGTAATGAGACCAAGACGCCCTTTGCCGCCTTCAATACCAAAAAGTTTTGCCGGACCGGAGCGGCGTTCTTTCTTTTCAAGTTTTGTGAGAACAGCGAGTTTTTTTGCATCACTCAGAATTTCATCAGCAGACCAGAAGTTGCTTTCACTCCATGCGCTGGAACTTCCCATCGGCATAAATTCAATAAAGCGCACATCTACAGGGTTATTTTTTGCAAAATTAATAAAGACCGGAAGCTCATCGTCGTTAATGCCTTTGAGCGCTACGGTGTTAATTTTTACCCCCAGCCCATGCTCCAGACAGTCATCAATAGCCCGTGTCACATTGCGGAGCATGTCGCGACCAGTTATTCTCTGAAATTTCAAACGATTAAATGTATCTAAAGAAATGTTTACATAGCGCACACCAAGCTCGGCAAGTGCTTTTGCTTTGCCGTTCATCAGTGTTGCGTTGGTGGTAAGGCGTACGTCAAGATCGGGATGTTTTGTGAGCAACATCTCCACAAGATCAAGAAAATTGCGTCTGGCAAAAGGTTCACCGCCAGTAAGGCGGACTTTGCGCACACCCATTGCGACAGAAATATCGATGAGTCGGGCAATTTCTTCGTATGTGATAATGTTGCTATGCGGGATGAACTGCATACCGTCAGCTGACCAGCAGTACATGCAGCGCAGGTTACAACGGTCTGTAATTGAAACGCGGAGATAATCGACAGTTCTTCCGTGGTTGTCAGTAAGCGTAACGGATGAGCTGTTTTGTGTATGGATAGATGTATGTGTCATATTGCAGCTATGATCCGGCGGGCCATTTCAAGGTCTGCGGGATAGTTTACGTTAAAGAACGGTAGCGATTCCTGTTGAGAATACGACAAACGGTGCTGGTGTTCTTCGGGGATAACACGGCTCAGTTTGTATATTCCAAGATCGACAGCCCGTTCAAAAAGGGGCAGTGCCTCGAACTCATAGATGGAAACCAGAGCTTCGATGAAGCCTGTTTCCTTTTGCAAAAATGTTGTCTGTAATGTTCCCTCAGGGCGTGCTTTCCAGAAGTCGATGAGTTTTTGGAGCAGGGGTGTGTCCATGAACGGTAAATCGCAGGACAATACAAGCACAGGTCCCTGTGCTGCACGCAAAGAGGTCATAATGCCTCCAATGGGACCTGTGCCTTCAACTTCATCTTTGACCCAGAGATAGCCGTCAGCATGGGGTTTAACATCTCTGCTGGAAATCCATACCTCCGAGCATACCGACTCAAGCAGCTTGCATGTGTATACAAGCAAATCCGGTTCGGAATCTCCGTGCACATGAAGGCGGGTCTTGTCGTGACCCATACGGGAACTCAGCCCTCCGGCAAGGACGATTCCGGTGAGTCTTTCAGAATCGTCTTTGTACATTATGTCAGTACCCTAGGTGTTTGCAGATCATGGAAGACCGTGAATCGTTTTTCCTGATCGCGGGCAAAGCCAATGAGTGTAATGTCGTGTTCCTGCGCCATCGCAATAGAAGCACTGGTTACCGCAGAGCGGCTGATAATGAATTTATATCCGGCACGGATGGCTTTAGCGCATAAGCTTGCGGTTACTCGTGCTGAGACCATGAGTACCAGACCGGAAAGCGGTGTTTCGGTTCGGCTTGCCCATCCGGCAAGGCGGTCAATGCAGTTATGACGCCCGATATCTTCGGTGCGATGCAGCATAGTATGCGTTTTAGCATCATATGCGCCTGCGCGGTGAAAACATCCGGTGCCATGCCATTGACCTTCTTCGTCGATAAATTTTGCCATTGCGCCGAGCATTTCAGCACCATGTAATTTACCCGGATCAAGTTCGTTTTCTATGGCATCACAGAGTGTTACGTTGTATTCGTACTCGCCAATTTTTTCGACAGTCGTTTTGGCACTGCCACCGCCAAGATCAAGCAGAGCGTGACCGGCAACAAGGTCTTCAAGATATTCCGGCCATGCCCACAATGTGTGCGAAGTGCCGTTAAAATGGAATGTTACAGGTATTTCAATGCTCACTATGTCAGGGTGAACAGCCCATTGACCGTCTTTGTACTGGGTTACAGTAATCGGTTTGGGTTCGCAGTTAGAACAAGATTCGTTTTTTGGCATTAAAACCCCCAAGCTGAGAGTGTAGGGCGAGCGTATCCTTGTTTTCGTGCAAGAATGTCAAGCGTCAGAGATTCCAGATCATCAAGGACAGGGATGCTTACCCGATCAAATTCGCGGAAATCGCTGATTTTGATATAGCAGCTGCACGTTTTACAAACGTGAACTTCGTATCCTGCTTCGCCATCAGCTTTAAAGTATTCAAGTTTATTGTGGTCTTCTTCCCCGCAAAAAGCGCATTGTAAGCGTTTTGCGCGGTATTCAAGACGACAGAAAGAACATGTAAGATATTTAAGTCCTTCTTTTTCTTTTAACGAAGCAATCAGCGGTTGTGAACCACAATGTGGACAATGTCCGTATGGCCAAGGTTCTTCATCACTTCTGTGTTCTTTCAACAGCTCTGTTTGTGCCTGAAGAGAAGGAGTAACACTACCCTGAGCAAGGAAGCGTACAAGGCTTGGAGACTCAGGGATACGGGCTGCCCAGTCAGCAAAGAACATATTGTCGTCAGAAATAAAGGCGTCGCATGCTTCCTGAATGCTTAATTCTTTATCTTCAATTGCTTTGCGGATTTTTGTTGCGGAAGAGGCGAGCGGCTCTTCTGCTTTATCCAGCATAGCCAGCATTTTTCCAAAAAGAATAGCAGTTTCTTTAGGATCGTATGCAAATGCAGCTCTGTTAACAAGAGGAGCACCTTGAATATGCATGCCTGATGTAACCTGCGGTTGCAATGGTTGCACAGTAACATTGGCGCGGCTAGCAAGTTGAAGCACAGCTGTGTTGCTTACGATTTGTAAGAGTTCTTGAGGTAAAAAACCTTTTTCAGCGATATGTGTAAGCTTACGTTCAAGTCTCTTAGTTTCTAATTCCAAATTGAATTCCATGCTATCTCCTCAGGAAGATTTATATCTGAACATTCAGGAGCACGTACTGTATCGTGACTACGAAAGAGGACAACGCTTTTATTTCCTGCTCATAGTGTTACACAACGCGGCTTTTTGTAGAAAAGCATAACACGATGTTGCGTAACTAAAACAAACTAAAAATAACCAGAATGAACTTTGCTTGTTGATGTTGAAAAATATGTAACAGCATGCACAGGTAAAAGAAGAAAACTGCGCAGCCAGTCTAGGCATTGATAGAGCAAATGTATTTACAGGATGAATGCCGTTCTGTGAAGGAAGCACAAGGCATGCGAGGTGAACAGGGAAGGGCGTTGACTGTACAATTGTATTGTAAGGTGTGGATACGGTCTGTCAACGATGGAAGAGAATAGAATAAGGCACCGGAAATTTCGAATATGGTTTCCGGTGCCTTTTTTGTTTTAATATGCAAGTTGGCTAAGAGATTTAAGAATGAGAGTGCAGCCCATGGCAAGCATGCCTGTTAATCCCATGCCGCAAGAAAAACCAGCTAGCAATACCGGCGCATAGTGCCGCCACTCCTTGCCGTATTTTTTGAGGAAGAAGTACCTCCCCAATAGTGCGCCGATAACTTCCAATATGACCCCATGCGGTGTTGATTGCCCTAATCCGCGAACCACGCCGTAAATTAGCATGATCGGTAGTCCGAAAATAGAAAGGAAGCCGTATAGTATCAGCCCCAACCCGATTCCTGATCCGACATACACAACATTGAGTGCTTGATAGAATAACGAGTTGCCTTCGAGAGTCGAGGATTGCATCAGCAGTGAGTTAAGTGCTTGTAAATGCCATATTTTCTGCGCATACGGATAGCTTGCGGAAGGTATCGGGGCAAGTTTCCAAAGGAATTGGGAAAAAAGCAACGACGCAATAATTACAATTGGAAAGACGACAAATTCTGCTTTGATAATACCGCGTAAATTGGTTCCGGTCAGTTCAATTTCACGGAATTGCACTGTTGCTTCACCGTAGTTATGAAGCGGGATAGGGGCATACCATATCTCAATTCCGCTGTACCCAAAGTACTTGGCACCTGCTATAAAACTTGCTTCTCGCACAAATGGTAAGGAGACAAATTGTCCTACAATGCCTTCCATTCGGGCGCTGATGTATGATGCAATCGGCGTGTAGATAAATCCATACAACAGGAAAAATACCCACGGAAAGCTTGGAACCAACCAACGGCAGATCAGTATGTAGGCGATAGTTGAGAAAAAGTAGATGCCGATAGACAGCCAGAAGTTAATGTCACCGCGCCCCGGAGGTGGGTTAAGAAGCTTGGAAAAATCCAGTGTGCCGCTTTGTGTTCTAAACGAACGGATAACCTGCCATACACCGATAATGGCAATGGCAAGCCCAAGCCCGATACCAAACGACATATAAAAATCAAAGTTGTTGGCAAAAACTGTTTCAACAGTTTCCATCCCCGGTTTCCAGCGGTGCAAAATCCCCATGTCAAAGAGCACTGGGTTGGCAGCGATTGTTACTATCAGTCCGATTAGTCCGCCGATAACAGCCCAAAAAGGTAGTACCATACCGACAAAGACCAGAGTGAGGTCAAATTGTAATCCAGTGGCAACTGCCGGTAAAACTGACTCTGTATGACGGGTTAACTCAATCCACGGAATAGGGATGAGCCGTATCGGTTCTTCAAAAAGCAATCCCGAAAGCGCAGGGAGTAGAATATAGAAGAACCCAAAGATAAGTCCGATGACGCCACCCACTGAAAAGATACGCCATTTCCAGCCGGATTTACGATCTTCAGTGGATTCCGCAAGTGCCATTGTGCCCAGAGCACCAACAGGCGCCATAGGGAACGGCAGTTTTTCCACATCGGATGTCAGACGATACAAAGCATAGCCTAACCCAAAATGGTCAATGCGTTGTACAATCTGCGCTCCCACTAATAGCAGAATCGGTATGAGCCAGTCATTGTGGAAAAAAGTACGTTCTGCAAGCGCCTCGGAGCCGGGTTGTGGTGCAATCCACGTGGGAATAAATTCAGTCAAACCCAGCATCTTCGCAGCATCAGACTGCACAAGATACTGGTTCCATAGTAAGCCGGAAAATGGCGATGCGAGCGCAGCACCAGCCATGTAGAAAAGAAGAAAAACTTCCTGTTGTTTCAGTTCGGTATATGAACGCTTTGCAACTTCAGCAAAAAGAATAATCGTCACCCAACGTGCAGCGGGACCGATTCCCTGACCGATAACAAGCTGAAGGTACATGCTCCCCGGCATCATTAAAAAGCCGATGAATATTGCGCCAATGATGGTTTTCCAATCAAACCCTTGGTCAAATTGATCCGGCGGTTGTAGTAGATCACGATATTCTTGTAATTCTTTATCCTGATACATGGTCTACCCTCCCAGTTCCGGAAATACCGGATACACAATCCCTGAGAACAGGCTCACAATAGCCCACACGCCTCCCATAAGCATGTCACCGATAATCAACCCTACAAAGAGCATCTGTACTTTTCTGTATAGAGAGGTTCCGCCGTAGTGGAGAACAAGATAGTTGCAAAGCCAGCCGAGGAAGAAGCAAACCCATAGGATACGCATACTTTTGCTATATGCTGCAAGAAAACCGAGCGGATGTAGTGGCCACCACGGGAATTTATAGAAACAAAATACCAAGATACACATGAAGATAGCACCAAGCAGTGCAAAGCCGCTGATCCATGAATTCGCGCTGAGTGGTGCATCAATAAGTCTGCCTGCGTTTTCGTAAATTGAAAGTACGGATTGTGTTTCAACTTCAAGCTGTAAGTCACGAAGTCCAGTTTTGTAGCCAAGTACCAGCATTGAGCAGAATGCTGTGCAAACACATAATGCTAGAAGAATTGTCAGCGCTATGAAGAAGCGTCGTTTGCTTTGGGTATGTTCAGAAATTTTGTTGCCGTGAACGAGGTTCGGCATGAGAGATTCCTGCACATCAAGAAACATCATTTTTTGTATGACTGCCGTAATGGCAATACCGGCTGTCCCAAGGATGCGAGTTCCAAGAACACCGGCAGCGCCGTCTGATGGCGCAGCCGTCAGCATGAATTGTGGAAGTCCACCTTGTGTGATGACACGGGAGACGACCAGCATAATCATGAAGAAAACAAGAGGCATGACTACAGCACCACCAATCGACATACCAAACCAGTAGCACCAGATCATCATGATAAGTATACCGGCGATAGCTCCCCACATTGACCATGCCGCAGGAATAATTTCACCATGATGGACTTTAGTATCTTGCAAACCGGACTTAAAGACGCTGACGAGGTGTTCGCGCGCAAGCCATAGAATGAACAGAAAGAAAACAAAGGTTGAGCCGATAACGGTTGCTTCTGCCGGACGCGCAAGGTTGGGACCAAAGTTAATTCCCATAGCGGACTGAGGAATATTAAAGCCCATAACATACAAAATACCCATGAGCAGCGCACCGAAAATGTAGAAAAACCAAAAGCTGAAGGCAATTTGCCGAGTGGCAAGAAAGGCAAAGCCGACATAGGCTGGGACAAGGTACAATTGCAGTTTGTTGAAACCGGAAAAAAGTCCATATTTAGGAAAATATTGTCCAGCAAGAACAAGTAAAGGAAGTTGCGGTATAGACGGGTAGTGATAGCTTAACCCGTTAATCAGGTGAATAAATACCGGAATGCCAATCCCCCAGAGCAGAAATTTGTTGGAAAGGAATGTTCCCATTTTCCCTGCATCCAAAGCTTCGCTCAGAAATTGCGGTACGCGGAGCAGTGGAAAATTTACACGTTCGTTTTCAATCCACTGTCTACCAAAGAGGTTAACAAGGCAGAGCATCGTGAGATAAGCAACCATGATGAAGAATCCCCACAGGAGGAGGATGCCTATCCATGCTGACCATGGAATGGCTGCGAATATCTGTAAGAAATTCATGTCCCGTCCACCGGAAACACCTTCATAAAGTGGTTTTATCACGGTGGGGTCATTCATGTACCAAGAATCAGGAAGATATGGTGCAAGCGTGGTTACCCATGTGTACCCTCCTGTTGCGTAGTATGCTGGAGCAGTGATGTTGAGAAAGAAAGACTCGGCAAGTCCTGAGTACCCGATGCCGACACCGATAACCATAAAAAGCCATATGATGAGCTGCTCTGTGCCGTTAATAAGTGGTTTGGTTTTGGTGACAGCGGCGAGCATTGCTGTTCCCACAAAAAGAAAGAATGAAATAAAGAATGGTGCGAGGGGGAAGTGCCCGCCACCAAGCGGAGTTCCTCCAAGCCATGCCGTATTAAACGGACCAGCAGCACACATGAGTATACCAAGTAGAATGGCAAGAGCTAGAGCGGGGAGCCGTAACGGATTCATGCGCTGCCTCCTATTTTATCCATAGCAGTGGACGGTATATCTTTTCCTTTTTCAGCTAGAGCTGTTTGTAATTCTTCTTCATAGCTTCGTCGTGCGTCTTTATCTATTGACCGCCATACAAGAAGTTGTTTGCGCAGCCCATGCAGGAATGATTTATTCAAATTTTGCCAAACCCGTTTTTCGCCAGCCTCGCGGGTAAGAACCACATGAATCTCTTTGAAACCGTGGTGAGATTCAGAAGGGCACATAATCAACTGAACGTTCTGCCGCACACCAAAGTCAAACGGGGCAAGCCATGTTTTAAAGTCAAAATTCAAGCAGGCATCGCCAGCCATATCCTGTTGCACTGCTTCTGGGATAAGCCCTTTTTTTACAAGGTCATCCGGTGGGAGGAAGGAACATTTTATGTCCTCGGTAGAAAAATCTCCGTGCGAGATATCTGCATGCCCACTGTAGTATTCAAAAAGGAATCCTCCAGCAAAAGCCTGCTCTGAACTGCGCACAAGGAACGGCAGCTCGATGCGCATAACATCCCCTTCCGGCTCCGGTAGTTTCCATGCGCGTGTAACATCGGGAATGGCGATTTCTGATGCAACGCGGGACGGATAGATTGAAGAAATGAGGACGACAACGATGATAAGCAGCATTGCCATGACACCGGCAGTGGATGAGTAGTTTGCTGTCATACCCGCCCATAGCTCTGTGCCGGACATAAAGCCCGAAACCGTCTGAGCAATGAGGTAGCCGAAGACTGCGCTGATGACGGCAAAGGCTAATGATTCTGCAACAAACAGGAATGCAACATGCGACGGAGCAAGCCCGACAGATGTGTATACCCCAATTTCGCTGCGGCGTTCATACACAGAGCCGATCATGGTGTTCAGCACAATCAGTACGGCGATGCCGATAGGTATAAGAATAGTTGAGAGTCCGCTGTAGCTGATAAAGTTGGAAGCGTAGTACAGGTAGGTTCCTGTACTTGTTCCGCTGAATATAAGCATGCCGAAACGATAGCCGAGATCAAGGACGCCGTGGTTAACATCATCCGGCTGATTGTTTCCTGTTTTAATGGCAACGGCTTTTAGCGCTCCGCCTTCGGAGAGCAACGTACGCGCAGGAATAATGACCGTGCGAGCACCGCTGATATGTTCATAGCGGCTTTCATAGCGTAGCAGGTCTTCCCCGCGGCTCAGAGCTTCAGCTTCGGTTTCGCTTAAATCAGAAGCAGCAATATTAGGATAGATGATCGGTGTAATAGGTTCACCGTCAAGGTCACTGCTTTCTGCAAGCGCTTTATCTTTTATGATGCCGCGTACTGTGTATGGAATACCCCAGAATGTGATCTGTGGTGGTATAGCTCCAATGTTGGAAATACCGAGTTGTGCGGCTATTCCTTCCGGCAAAATGATCGCGTGCTGGTCGTCATCCGTAAACCATGAACCGGAAACAAGGTGCTGGCTCAGCGTGCTGACTTCGGTTTCATCCGGTGAAAGTCCTATGAGTGCCCGCGCTGACGATTCTTCACCCTTGTATTCCATAGGGAGGAACGGTGCGCGTGTTTTGTCTTCTATTTCAAACCAGACACGCGGGGCGATAATGCCTTGCCTGCCGAATAAGTCATTGGTGATTTGTAAGGCTTCAACCGGCATGTCACGCCAGTTCGGATTTTTGAGGAGCAGCCCGTAATAGGGTGTGGAGTTGCTAAATTCTACCCAGCCTGCGGTACGCACACTTTTGGTAGAGGTGAAGTTCATGATGGTGAATGTCAGGATTGTCAGCGTGATAATAGTTAACGCTGTACGCAACGGTCTGCGGCGCAGGTTACTGACACCGATAGCCATAGCGGCGGCAAATGCAGCACCTTTGTTTGCTTCGGATACTTGTATGTTATGGGCTTGTTCCTGAAAGTTTTTTACTTCTCGCTCGAACCTGAAGAAGATGAGTAACGACACAAGGAACGATAGCCCGATAATGAAAAATGCTAGAATTACAATTAACGGACTGTACGTAAGCTGGAATGCCGGATGAACAAAGTAGACGATAAAGATAGTTGTGCAGAGTAAGGCGAGGAAGGCGAGTATGCGCTTATAAATAGATGCGAAGCCGAAAAGCAGGCGTTCGAGGCAATAGGCAAACGGCACAAACAAGGCAACATAAAAGAGCACACCGGAGAGAACATCCCGCTGGGTTCCTTCAATATCGTTATACACGAGAGAAGCCGTCGCTAACGATGCACGAGACGTGTTTAGTAATCCGACCCAGTCTTTTGCTTCATAGTATTCATCAGCTTGCGCCAGTAATTGCTTCGCCTGCTCGTACAGTGTGGATATCCGCTCGTTTTGAATTCCCTTCTCTTCCAGATTTTGAATGCGGGGAATGAGCAGCGTCCACATGTCTTTTGCAGCACGGTATTCAGTGAATGGAATAGTAGGCCACTTGCTAATAAGGTATCCTTTGCCAAGTGGATTCTTTGGCGTGTTGTTCAGAAGAAGAACTTTTTTGCCAAGAACTGTGTCAGAAAGGGTCAGTTTAAATGGTACATCCGGTTCAAGGAAAAATGTTCCAAGCGTCGAACTGCGGGTATCCAAGCGAGAGTACCAGTAACGCAGCGGGCTTGTTTCTGTACGGGCATCGATAATTTCAGTCCGATACAAATATGCTAGCGTGCGGGCATCCAGCAGGTTGAAGAGTGTGGACTGTGCGCAGTCAAACATGGTGAGCTGTGTCCCCATTTCATTACGGCGCATTTTTACACGGTAATTACTTTTGCCTGTGCTGGGTTTATCCACAGCCCATACCGCTAAGCCGGTATCTGGATTAATTTTAAATGCTTCAATAACTGCTTTGTGGACAGTTTGCTGTGAAGTTGCAAGTCCCGGTAATTCAAACTCTCCATCTGTGTTTACCAGAGCATAAAATCGTGATGGACCTTGATACGTAAGCACAAGTGTGCCCACTGCGGGCTTATCGGGAAATGGTTCGCCTTGTCGTTGCAGGTTTACACTGCCGCCAAGGGTTGCAAAGCCGTCTCTACCACGTTTGATAATGGGTAACGAACCCGCTGCTATGTTTGTAATAAGTGATGTTGTAAATTCATTTTGTTCAAGTGCATATGCCCGATCTGTTGATTTCAGAACATCATATGGTGTGCCCCATAACGGACGGAAGTCATGTAATGAGGCGATAGTAATCATCGGGAATCCTGCAATAGCCAATGTTTCACTGCTGAATTTAGGGCGATCAGGAAGATAGCTTTGCCACGGGGTGGTAGGGGTAGGGTGCAACGAATCTTGCCAAAGTTCGCTGGCGTTTGGCAGTGCCATGGCACTTTCCGTAACGACCTCAACTAATGGTTCGAAGAACGATGTACGGTTGATGCTGGATTTTAATTCATACATATACCCGCGAGTGAAACCGCCAACACCTGTACCATGCGTGGATAAGTATAATCCGAAGCCTGCCTGCATGGTGCGCCCGTTGATCGCTTCTTTTAAGAGATGCTTACTTTCGGCGCTGCGCAGTCGGATAACAAGATCTGCAAACTTTTCCTGCTGCTCTGCAAGTGCCAGAGAAACAAGACCACGAAGTAGAGTTAGTTCTTCTGGCGGGATAGGGCGTTGTGCTTGTTGCCGTGAACTGATCCACACAAGATTTCGGAACGCAAGGCGTTTTGCGGCGATATCTTTTATGCGCTGGCTGTCTTCTTTACTGCCTGTTGCAGCAAGGCGCAGCCGGACAACTTCGCGGGTGAGCATATCGACCTGAGTTTTGGACACAGATTCTAATGCGGTACGGAGTAACTCCCGCTGCTCACTTGAATAGGAATTTAAAGATTCCGGTGTCGAAAGTAAGTCGGGATTGAGCAGTATGGCTATAGTTTCCCGTGCGTCCGAAGCTTTTTTTGCCAGTTCTTCGGACTGTTCTTGTATGTCTTCGAGAGATTGGGTGAGAACTTTGGCGAAAGAACGTATGCCTGCGTTTGTCTGGGTATGCCCTGAAGTGGCAAGAAGCAGTACGGATTCTTTCGGTGGATTTTTTGCCAACCGCTTTGCAATGGAAAGCAACGTTGCAATGGATGTGGATTCATCTGCACCGGGGGCGTGTTCTGGAACATAAGCTTCTGTGTCGTAAAATGCTTCTACAAGCATAAAAGCGGTGTCTGCATCATCCCCTGTGCCGGGAATAAAAGCCCATACGTTTTCCCCTTCTGCTTGAACCCAACGAACGTTTGCAGACACAGTAACCATCGACGCTGTATCTTTCGATGTTTTTTGTTGATAGAGCGTTTCAAGGTTACCAAAAATTTCTGTTGCTTGCTGATGTGAAATCCAGAACCGCGGGAAATTGATTGGTGTGAGTTCAAACTTATCTATGAAAAGTGCTTTTGTGGGTGGACTGGTCTGTTCAGAATCAACATAGATAACGGCGGACGCGCCTAGTTGAGCGGCGTTAATCCAGTTTTTACCGGATGCTAAGTCCATTAAAACCACAGCGCCCTGCACATCTTTACCGTTAAACTCCGCAAGTTCGCCGCTTTTGACATAGATGCTGTGTCCGGTGATGCCTTCGGCTGTCGTGGTTGGCGGCGTTACAGCGTTTAATCGTAACGGAGGCAGGGAAATTGATCGCGCAATTGCCGTGCCGGAATGTTTGAGCATTCCCTTTTTAAATTCAGTAACTGGAAGTAAAAAAGACTGGATGCCTGTGAGTACATTTTTTTGCTTAGCAAAATCTGTTTTGAAGTGCTCATGAATAAATCTGGCAGCTTCTTTCGCTCCTTCCGAACCGGTGTACCTGTCTTGTAATAAGGAAAGAGCGTAGATTGTTTTGTTAAATTTACTGGCACTTTCTGTTTTTTCTTCAGCAAAAGCGCATGACGGAAGAGCACAAAGTACAAGCCATACAATGACGAACAGTGCTATGCATACTACGCGGGCGTACGTATCTGCTGTTTTGGCAACGATGGAGTTCATTCGCGCTCCTTTTCTCCAATGGTTCCAAGAGAAATATTCAGTTCGTCGCGGTACTCTTCTTTATCAACCCGTCCGTCTTTAACCCAGACTACACGGTCGGAAACATTAATCATCTTGTAGTCGTGTGTCGCTGTAATAATGGTTACGCCGCGTTCCCTGCAAAGAGAGCGTAATAATTCAATGGCTTCTTCACCTGTTCTTTGGTCGAGGTTGCCCGTAGGTTCGTCAGCAAGAATAATTGCGGGGTCGTTGGCAAAAGAACGTGCAATTGCTACCCGTTGCTGCTGACCGCCGGATAATTCCAACGGCTTGTGCTGATGGCGGGAGCCTAGTCCTACAAGGTCAAGCAGTTGCAGTCCTTTTTCTGTAGAAGCATCACTATGCATACCCGCGAATGTCATGGGCAGGGTGACGTTTTCCAGCGCTGTGAGAGTGGGGATAATGTTGAAGGTCTGGAATATGTAGCCGATTTTACGGTTACGCAGCCATGCCAGTTCATAGGCATCCAGTTGAGAAATATCCACCTCATCAATGAATACCTTGCCTTCTGTCGGTTTATCCAATCCACCGATCATATTGAAAAGCGTCGTTTTTCCGCTACCGGATGCTCCCATAATTGAGAGGTATTCCCCTGCGAAAATTTCCAGATCTACACCGCGCAACGCGTGTACATGCTGTTTCCCCATCTTAAAGGTCTTTTTTACGCCTTCAACGCGGACAATTACTTGCTTTTCTTCCATCTAGCCTCTCCCTGACTCTGCGGTCGGGTATGCCCTTTAGCTGGAGTTGCCAGCTTGTGGGCGCGGATGGTTACTTCGAAAAATTTATCTGGAGTTATGGCAAATTCCTGATAGGTCGCTGCCAGTTTTTTACGTGTATAGATGGCACAAAGCGTGTTTGATGCATGGTACAGGTTTTGGTGCTCCTCTGGTGGAAGCCCGTCCAGAATTCCTGCCAGAACCGCCCAGCGAATTTTTTCCGGTGAGTCAGCGTAATCGTGCCATACGATCATGGAGTTATCATTTTTCAACAGAGAGAAAATATTACGGGTGTCACTGGCAACGGCTGCGGCATGATGGTCGCCATCAATAAAAATGAGATCGAATTTTGCGTTCAGGCGTGAAAAGTCGAAGCTAAGTGTATCGCAATTGATGCACATAATATTCGGGTATTGTTCAGGCGTAATAAAAAATCCGTCCTGCCGGATCATAGAGTTGCTGAACCCTGCCTGTGATTGTTGGGCTGGAGAAAGGCTGAGTGATAAGCAGGTATTTGTGAGCGGTGCGACATTGGTGATGGATTCGCCGCGCCACCTGCCAATTTCCAAGTAATCGCATGCTTCGTAAGAACGTGCCAACCCCTTCAACAACGCAATATCCATGGGCGTTGCGGCGGCTTCCAGCATGGCATAGGGGGAAATAGTTTCTTCAAATTCAGGGATAAGATCGAGCAGATCTACCTGAGGCAGACCCCGTTCCATATCGTATTGTTCTGTAACGTATTTTTGCCACCATAGTGCATCATGTCTGTCGCGGTAGATAGATTTGAGCGCTTTATGGGGCTTACGGAGTAAATACCAAAGAGCGGTGAGCATCCGGCGGCGCTTAGGCTGAGTCAGAGTGTTGGACATTGCTACTCCCTAATGTTGTGCATTGAGCGCTTTTACAGGTTCCATTCGAGCTGCAATAATCGCAGGATAGAGTACTCCAAGAATACTTAAAGAAAAGCCCACTGCCGTGGCTGTAAGAAATGAAATAAAAACGTCAGCTAGTGAGACAAGAATTAATGAGGCAACTCCGAAGTTTACGAGTCCGTTTAAAAACGCAAACACGATTCCTGCTCCGGAACCGATGGCAGCACCGATGATGCCGATAATGGCAGCTTCGATGAGAAACAGGCGTAAAATGATGGAGTCTAGCGCACCGAGACATTTGAATATTCCGATGATGCGAAATCGTTCAGTTACAGACATGAGTTGTGCATTGATGATGCCGACAGTGCACACAAGTAGAGAAAGGATAACAATCCAGCGTTCTTTAGGACCCGTTGAAACAGTGCCGAGGGATGTATCAACATCAAATCCCATTTCAGTGAGAAGCGGAGCAAATTTAGAACCGCCAAACTGAATAAGCCCTGTAGCGATGTTCAGGTTAACAAGAATAAAGGCAAGAAAGGCAACCGCAAGAATAAGGCTGCTCATTGTAATAAGTGAGCGTGTGAATCTATTACGCAGATTTTGTACGGCAAAATCAAAGGATTTACTCCAAGGAAACCCGATGTGCTGACTTGCCTCTTTGGTAAAAAATCCGGTTTTGGAGATGTGTTCCGACATAGCTATTCCTACGGTTGTTGCTCGTCGCCGCAGTATGGAACTGACGTTTGCGAATACATGCGGTGGAGAATGGTTGCATGTTCCGCATGCAATCAAATAGCTGGGAATGGACGAGCAGAATCATGAGTAACCGTCATCATAGCATATAGTAATTTATGGGAACAGGTTGAACGGGGTAGCTTTGTAAGATTATCAGGAGTTGTTGCAAAAAGTCTTCTGCGGCTTTGTTCATTCTGTCGTGGTGCAGCATTATGCCGCATCTGCCGGAAGCGATTCCTGCGCGTAATTCTGCCAGCAACCCGCTCCACCCTTTGGCTGCTGTGAGTTCGCTACGGGTATGCAAATCAACATTGATAGGGATATCGGGTAGGATATTTTGATGTGGTGCGGATGCCGCACGGGAAATGGCTTTAAAGCCTGTATCCTTAAGAAGTTGGATGTTGGTATTAGAAATGCGGTTCCACGGTGGCGTGAAAATCGGACAAAATGAATTTCCGAGCAGTGATTGCAGCGTATCGTATCCCTGTTGTAGGTCTTTAGCGCATTGGGGGGTGGATCTGTCATCGCCAAATTCACATTTGCGTCCTTGTTTAGCATTGTTTTCGTGCGCCCATCCGTGTTGGTGCCAGCACCACAACGCGTTTTTTTCAGGTGCGACGGAAAGTAATGTTTCAATATGCTCCGCAGTACTCCATGCAGGAACAGCTGCAAGACCAAGAGGGGTGTCAGTCTGTGCAAAAATTCGCAACATGGTTTTACAGCGGTCAGAAGGGATTGCAATGTCATCTGCACGGAAAAATATGGTGGGGGAGGCACTTACGGGGCAACCATTCGCTCTATGCTCTTCGATTCCTGCAAGAATGGTTTGAGCAAGCTGAGTTTTGATATCAGAAGGAACAGCATGCCATAACGCAGAAATATAAGGTCGTTGGTCAGCCATATGTTCGCTCCTTTTTGTTTGTAACTCCACAGGAGGCTATTGTGGAGATGTGTGCAAGGCTATCTATGCTCAAAGAATGTCTTTCTAGATTGTTGTGCTGTGCCTCTATCCAGTTGTGACCAGCCGTTCCAGAAGGCGTGCGGATTCTGTTGCACCATGAAGATTAATAGAGTGCTGTGGCTTCCTATTTGGTTTTGTAAGATATTTTGCAAGCAAAGAGCACAGGTTTTGCGGTTCCAGATCTTTTTGTTCGAGGATTGAAAGCGCTCCTAATTTTTCCAGACTGGAAGAGCGCATGCGTTGCTCACGATTTTGATCGAATGGATACACTAACCCGAATGTATTCACTGCGAGAAGATTCATTGTCGTGTTGTATCCTGCCATACTCACCGATAAATCTGCTGCGCTTAATTGATCGATAAAGTCTGCAATGAAATCTGTAACTGTGATGTGTGGATAAGCTGCACAAAGAGCACGGATTTGTTGCTGATACTCTTGCGGCATGAAAGGACCAGTGGATATGAGCAGCGAGTGTGGGGTACTTTCGTTGAGTAAAATGGAGGCTTCTGCAAGGTGCTGCATGAGTTCTGGATGAACAGAACCGCTACCGATGCTGCCGAGAATGAACGGAATAGTATCAGGTATGGAGTGTGATTTACGCACAATATCAGGTCGCACCTTAGCGGGGAGTGGGGTAATGTACCCTGTATTATATATGGGGATAGTTATATCGTCGATTCGAGTAAATGTTTTGTCCAGCGTAATAACTTGCGGGTCAGTATGTACAAGGACTGCATCAAAGTAAGTGTTAAGTGTAGAAACAACGCGTTCTTCAAACTTTTCTTGATGTTTTTTTTCAACAAGAATGTCACGAACACTGCATACCGTGTACATGTACGGAAATGCGTTTTGTGTTGCTAGCTGGAGAACAGGCATAAGTTCAAAGCTGAATTGCTTACGCCCGAAAGGAAAGAGTTCTACGAGAAAAATGTCCGGTTGCAGTGCAAGAAGTGTTTCAGTCAGAATTGTTGTTCGTTGCGCTTTAATACTGTCCAGTTCTTGCTCACGTAACACTCGTTTAGTGCCGTCTTCTTCTGTGTGTACAAATGCGCCAAAATTTTCATCCATTGAGAGTGACGGCAGTTCAATGACTTGAAGATGCGGTGGATACGTGATTGAGAGTGGAGAACCGCCGGTGATAAGTGTGACTTCGTGTTCAGCGAGAGCCTTATCTATCTCCAAACTACGGAAAAAGTGTCCCATGCCAAGAACATGCTGGCAGTAGTGTACAATACGCATTAGAGCGCCTCGTTCATGGCGATAAAAGAGTAGTGTGGAGCTTCGGTGTACTGGCTGTCTGCAATTAAGCGATGCAGGGCATGTTTTTCAACAAGCTTACCTTCTTCAGGAAGAAACTTTTTATCCATGAGATGGTTTGCAATAGTCATAATATTCCCCTGATGTGTCACTACGAGAATATTTTCACCTGCCCATTGCTGTGTTGCTTCGTGGAGCGCTTGTAGTGTTCGAGTGAGAACTTCGGTTCTGCTTTCACCACGAGGTGGAGTAAAATCCCAACCTGCTGCCTCTTGTCGTGCTACTTCTCCCGGAACAACTTTCCGTAGGCGCTGAATGGAGTCTCCCGTCCAGATGCCCCAGTCCTGTTCCCGTAAGCGCGAATCAATTTCAATCGGAATATCCAAATGTTGATTTAGAGCCAATGCGGTAAGGTAAGCACGAGACAAGTCGCTGGTGACAATACGTGACCACGGGTACTGCTTGATGACAGGAAGCCAGTCGTTGATGACATCGTAGCTTTCATGCAGCAGCGGAATGTCAAACTGACCTTGAATTCGTTTTGCGTTGTTCCACCCTGTTGGCGCGTGGCGCAGAAGACCTATATATGTTTCTTTCATAACTACCTCCTATGTGAGGAGAGCTTTACGAGTCTGCTTGCTCTTTAACTATGGCACGTAGCTTTGCTTCTAACGCAGCATAGTTGTGTTGAATATTATGATTGATGGCTGCATGTGTTGCTGCCGCTATTCCCATGTTTGCACGCAGAGCAGGAGATGCTGCCAGTTTGCCGATAGCCTGCGTAAATGCTTCCATGTCATATGACGGAGTGATTATTCCCGTTACGTTGTCATTCACAACTTGCGGTGCTCCGTCATGATCCCATGCTACGACGGGCAAACCACAACTCTGCGCTTCCAAGTATACCATACCAAGTCCCTCATTGATGCCGGGAAATGCGAAAATATCGCAGCTGGAGTACAATTGAGGGAGCTGTTGTGTTGGAACGACGCCAAGAAAATGATGTTTTTCCGGTAATAAATTTTGTGCAAGTGATTCAAGCTGAGCGCGCATTTCACCATCTCCGGCAATGACGAGAGAGATGTTGTGCCCCTCGGTCACCAGAGCATGGCAGGAGCGGATGACATGTTCGACTCCTTCAGCTTTTGTGCCTTTTCTGAGCATGGCAACAGTAAGAACTACAACGGCATTGTTTGCTTTCCACTTTGTGCGGTTTCTTGTGCGTTCAGACTCATCCCGTACAAATGCTGCTGTGCGAATTCCAGGAGGGATAAATGTGATGTTTGCAGGCGGTACAACCTGTTCTAAACATTCAATGTCCCGATGTTTGTTCGCAAAAATATGCGTTGCGTTTCGGAGTGCATCTTTATTGAGATAATATCCCGCTTTGGTGCTCCATGGCTTTTTGCGTTTGGGGGCATGGGAAGGGGCAAAAATTATGTACGGGATATTTCGGCGGGCAGCCAGTGTCCCTAAAATATCCGGCGCCTTGTAGTATGAATGATAGGTAAACCAGATGTCGGGTTTTTCGGCGCTTAACAGTGCTGTTTCAACCTGTTGCATGGTTGTATATGCCTGTCCCCACGTATAAGGCTTTTTCCAGATGTTGCGGGTGGAGATGTGCGGTACGTTCCACACATCGTGCCCTTGTTCCTGAAAAAAGTATGCGAGGTCTTTCGCAATGGTCACATCCCCCGATATCCGAGGGTGTGTCAGCGGCTTAAATGGGGTACAGAACGCAATCTTCATGAAGATGACCATTCCAGCTCAGATACGGTTTCGACTTGTTCGCGTATGACGCCATTTTGTTCAAAAATATCTGCAAGCTGAAGAATAAGCTGTCTGTTGTTGAATACTTGATGCACCTTGCGTTCAGCACTGGAGATAACACTTTGTCGCAAGGCGTTGTTTGTAAGGAGTACTTCTGTGGCATCTGCAAGTGCTTCAGGTTGTTCACACGGTGCAAGTAATCCGGAAACTTGATCTTCAACAAGCTCTGGTATGCCTGAGACTTTGGTTGCGACAACCGGAACTCCCATTGCCATTGCCTCCGCCAGCACATTCGGGATTCCGTCCCTGTCCCCGTTTTTTGCTAGCTTGCAGCCTAAAAGAAATACATCTGCCTTGCGGTAATGCCGTAAAACTTCTTCATGTGGCAGTGTGCCGGTAAAGTTCACAAAATCGCTTAGTCCGTATTCATACACTTTTTGTTTGAGAGTACTCATGAGAGGACCTTCTCCGATGAGCGTATATTGAAAAGAAATATTACGTAAAAAAAGCAGGCGTAGGGAATCAAGGATGGTAATCAGCCCTTTTTTTTCTACCAACCGTGCTACGGTGAGAATAGAATACGGTGTATGCGTAGTGACACCGTTTTGCTGCGTGGAAAAAAGGGATAAGTCGATACCGTGATATACGGTATGAACCGGACAATACCCCGGTTGCGGTGAGCGTACGGGGGAACCGTCAGTTAATGGAGGCAAAGCATAGAGTGGTGGGGCGTCTGGTGCCGGATATGATCGGGCGATGGTTTCTAGCGTAAGTTTGTTGTATTTTGTGCAGGTGACTGCAAAGAGGGCATGCCGCATTTTTTCTGCAACACGGCGGGGCTGCTGAGTGTAAATATCTTTAGCATGTGCTGTAAAACTAAAAGGGATATCAGCAAGCTTTGCGGCATACATGGCTACCGATGTAGGGGTATGCACAAAGTGGCTGTGAATGTGTGTGATATTGTACGGAGCTACTTTGTTCGCTACCACGCATGCCTGCATAAAATGTTTAATCCATGTGTGTATTTTTTCTGTTCCGGCAAATCGGGAAAGAAATAGCTTGAACGTCTTGTGGAAGGTTGATGTATGTAACAGGGCACAAAGGATTGTGTTCCACAACAGGCGTGGGAATCCTAGTGACAGATGTTCAGGCAGGTAGGTAACCTTGGCGTTGATACTTTTTACGGACTTATGCGAAAAATTTTCGCGGGGCTTTCTCATGGAGAATATATGAATGGTGAAACCTTGCTCTTCCAATAACTTTATTTCATTGGAAATGAAGGTTTCAGAGATTCGAGGATATCCTTTGAGAATAACACCAAGAGTGGGAGTACTATGCATCGATGGAATCTCCTTTGAAAGCGGATAATCTGGAGCGGATGACATCAAGTCCGGTCATAGAGAATGCGTTTATGCTTTGTTCATACTCTGTGGAGTCATTCAGCATGGAGAGAATTTTTTCACGCAGTGAAGAAGCGGTGAGGCAATCCCATTTAATGTAGTCTGCCAGCTTTGCAGATTGTAGAACCCGGGCACGTATTAATTGCTCAAGCCGTGGGCTTTCTCGTGGGATAATAAGAGAGGGTTTTTTCAGGGAAAGTATTTCGCAGATAGTATTATAGCCGCCCATGCTTACAACCAGATCTGCTGCTGCCATAATTTTTTCCAGCCGCTTGTGGAAAGTAGCAAAGATAACTCCCGCTTTTTTAGCTCGTTTTGCCAGAGCATCTTGTAGCTCATGCGGAACAAAAGGCCCCGAGACCATGTAGGTTTTAAAGGCAATGTCGGGTGTTTCTTCAACCATAGAAAGGTAGGTGTCGAGCATGTGGTAGCCGTCGCCACCGCCACCTGCGGTTACTACAATGAGTTTGCTTGAATCGCTGCTGCCGTTGCCATTTCCATTTATCAGCTGTTTGAGAGTGACCTCTTTTTTGGGTGTCTGGCGTGGAATGTATCCTGTGAAGACACACTTGTTACTGATAGATGACGGAAGCCCGTATTCAACAATGGGGTTGTAGAAATTTTCTTGACCGTAAATCCATATTTCAGAATAGAGGTCGTTTAAGACATTAAAGTAATTTTTGTCGTTCCACTCTGCGCGAGTTGAGGCAGAGTCGTCCAGAATATCACGTAGTCCTAATACTACTTTAGTATTAGGGCGTGATGTTTTGAACCATTGCAGAACGGGCAGCACTTCCCCTTTGAGTCCGACTGGTACTTTGTCCACAATAAACAGATCTGGGTCGAATGATTTTGCCGTTGCGGTGATGATCTCTTGTCGTATTTCAAGTGCTTTTTGCGGATCAACTTTGATGGAGTGGGGGACATATACTGTGTTGCTTTGCTTAATCATACCGGGGATGCGCACAAAGTCGACTCCGTAAGGAATGGGGAATCGACCGGCAATAGGAGAGCCAGTAAGAATAAGAATAGTAACTCCCGGAGCACTCAGGTTTCGCGCAATAGCCATTGTTCTTCGAATGTGCCCAAGCCCGTACGTATCGTGGGAGTACATGAGGATATTATAAGTAGAACTCATGAGTAATTACTACACCTTGGTAAGAAGTTCGCAGAAGTACGCAAGTATGTAATTCTGTGAATCATTCCGATGAAAAATAACATTATTGTTTTTGTAATGAGGATACTGCGCGTTATTTTTTATCCGTCATAGGGATTGCCTGCCCTGTTGCGGCGAAGTGTTCTGGGGTTGTGGCGCTTGGGCGCACTATTTCACTTAATTCTGGAGAGGTCGAAGGTGATTCCTCATTATCGAGGCTTTCTTCAACTAGTGTCAGGTTTTCTTTATACAGCATGATATGCGGATGGATTTTATGAGCACGCTCAAATAGGCGCTTCGCGTGCGCATAGTTTTCATTTTCCCATGCGATGACACCTGTGTTGTTTAATGCGCTGGAGTGTTCGCTGTCGTAAAGAAGTGTCTGGCGGAATGCGTTTGCAGCATTATTGGATGTGCCTGTGAGAAAAGCACGCATGCCTTCGATGAACCAGCCTTCAGCCGGATTCAGGTCAACATAATTGATTCCCTGACATGGGCATCTGTCCACAGCACAGGGGGTAGCTCTCGTGTTAAGCTTTACGTGGTCATGAATGTTCCCCAGAACCGTCTTGTCTCCAGGGCAACGGAAGATTGTTCCGTCCGGTTCCATTCGGACAAAAGAGTGTCCGCTTTTGCAGTCGACCCCACGGAAATTGAAGACCATTTTTATTCCTGCTGCTGGATGACTTGTAAAAATGTTTTTGATCGCTGCGGAATAGTTTTGCGGATATTTGACTCCATTGAATATTCCTTTAAACGGGCGTGGGGTGATAGGAACCCCGTGGTCGCGGAAGAAAGCAACATCGTCTGGATATCGTTTTTCTAAGGACGGATGCAGTACGTAGTTTACCTTGATGGTAAAGCCTGCATCAGCAAGTGTGTGGTAGTTTTTAATGAATTGTGGAACACCATTTCGTTTTTCACGTTCTTCAATGTGCAGGGATGCATAGATGTCGTTTACACGGTGCGGAGAAATGGCGTCAGCAAATTCATTAACCTGTTTAGTAAGGCTTAAATTAGTATCAAGCCCTATGTAGTGGTTCTTTGTAATTGCTTTACAAAGGGAGACAAAATTGGGGTAGAGTAGCGGCTCACCTCCTGTCATTCCCACTAACCAACTGTTGTTATCCGTATTTAAAAAGTAGAGTAATGTATCTACTGAAATTGGATTTTTTATTTTGCCGTTCGTGTGCGGGAAATAACAGTAGGAACATTGAAAATTACAATTTCTTGTCATGTTCCAGATCATTGATTTGTTGTAATTAAGCATAGTTAATAAGCCTTGATGTGGTTTGCAAATAATAGGTTGAAGTGGTAGGGAACCACTTCATTTTTTCATAAAAAATATTCCTGTTTAAATAAGTCAGATTGCTTCTGATGCGAGTACGCCGTAGGAGATGTGGTATAATGGATTTACGTATTTTAGCAGAATTAAAAGAATATCTTGCAATAAAACAGCATACACCAGGCAGACTGAAAGTTAAGGTTGATTTGGCAATTCGTAATCATCCAAAGCTTCCTGAGTTACAGAATGCTGCCAAGGGCAACACTTCTGCTATCAAGAAGACCAATCTGAATGTTTTTACGCAGACATTGACTGTAGATTACGACAGCAACGTGTTGCCATACGAAGGGTTGCAGGAACTGCTTACCAGTAGCGACCCTGAAAGAGTTGCACAGCTGGCAACAGAGCTTTCGGAACAAGTGACTGCGTAGTCGCTGTAGCTTCAATATGCTCTAGTAAAAAGATACAATTGCTGAACCCCGCAGATAGTACTATCTGCGGGGTTTTTTTGTTATTATAAATAGTAATAATATGTTGGTATTGTTAGTAAAAAAAGGCTGGATGTGGCTTTGCGGAAAGTTGTAGCAGCTTCTAGACGGAGAAACGCTTTAGAAACTGTGCCAATATATTGCAATTAATTTTGTTTTCCGTATGACTAAGAATACAGAGCATCCGTAATCTCATTCTTGTTTCATAATAGATGACAAATGTAGGGCTTTCTGGGTGAGGAGAGAACGTGTCGTTACCCTCAGGTAGAACGCATCGGAAAGAATGGACTGGGCTTATTCAGTGTTGTTTTTATGGTCTTATCAGGAGAATTTCATGCCCGATGTTTCAGGAAAGAATAGACAGGCATTGTCGCTGGATGATGAAGAGCAGTGTACTGGACGTTTGGAGCGTTTCGTAAAAAAAGAATCTTGCCAAACTGAAGAGTTGCATTGTGCTGTAGCTACTTGCTCTTCGCAGTCTATTCTTTTGGCTAAGCTGAATGCGATACTGAAAGAGCAGGCTGAGCAGAGCAAAAGACAGCAGCAAGCGTTGGCTGAAAGTGAAGAGCGATTTAAAAATATTTTTCTGAATAAACATGGAATTCGGTTTTTATGGGATGCGGAAACATGCTGCATTGAAGAGGCAAATATTGGTGCTGCCAAATTTTATGGATATGCGCTTGATACAATGATCGGGCAATCTGTGCAGCAGGTTACAGGCATGTCGAACTCTGCTGTTCAGGACAGAGTTGAAGAGGTCAAGCGATCAGGGCAAGCGTCATTTACTTCCTTGCACAGACAGGCTGATGGTGAAATGCGCTATGTGGAAGTGCACTTTGTCGGTGCGAAAGATAAAAATCGTAGGCTGATATATTCATTTACTATCGATATAAGTGAGCGGATTGAGGCTGAACGTAAGGTGCACGAGCATAAAAACAATCTCAAAGCACTTATGAACTCAACTAGTGACTGCGCGTTGCTGATCGACACTTCTGGGCAGGTTATTACAATGAATCAGGCAGCGCATAAAGAATTCAATGCTCCTGATTCGGATCTCTCGGATGTTAATATCTTCATGACGTTGGATGAACGGATTGCAAGCGCATGGCGTGGTGCATTTGATGGTGTGCTGGCAATGGGTACGGCGGAGCATATTGAAACAGACGGTGGCACTTGTTGGAGCGTATCCTTTTATCCTGTATTTACAGAAAGTTTAGATATTAGAGCCGTGGCGATTTACGCAAAGGACGTCACTGTAGAAAAACGCACGGCAGAGCAAATGAAACAACTTTCGAAGAGAGTACTGTCTGCGCAGGAGAGTGAGCGAAAACGTATCGGGCGTGAATTGCACGATAGTACTGCACAGACGATATCCGGTATAAAATATATGCTGGAAAGCGAAGTTGCGCGTATGGAACGCGGGGGCGAGGCAGACTCGACACGGTTGTCCAAGATGATTGAACTATTGCAGGGCGCTAGCGCTGAATTGCGACACATCATAATGGCATTGCGTCCTACCATACTTGATGACTTAGGATTGATATCCGCGTTGCGCTGGCTGTTGAATGAGGCAGCGCTTATGCATTCGGATATTTCATTTAGCAGCACATTTGACCTGTCAGAACAGGTGTTTTCTGAATTGCAGAAAACGGTGTTGTTCCGAGTGGCACAAGAGGCATTGTCGAACGCAATACGACATAGTCAGGGCGACAATGTATCATTACATATTAAGCAGGAAGCTGAAAGTTGCGTGCTGTATGTGCAGGATAACGGTAAAGGGTTCGTTGTGGATGCCTGTACAAAATCTGGTGTCGGATTGGGCAGTATGCGCGAAAGAGTGGAGCTAGCAAATGGTATTCTTGATATTCTTTCTGTAGAGGGAGAAGGCACGCTAGTTCGAGCAGCAGTTCCCGTCTGTGTAACTGATGTTGTAGAATAAGTATTATTTTAGAATGTTGGAAATAGATCGAGAAAGGCGCACATATTGAAATAGTTACTGTTTTTTCTACATGGGATTGTGTGGTTGTGTTGTCGTATTTACGCACTCTTGCGGGTAACCATCGCATACGAGTACACTGGAAAGCAGTCGATATTTGTGCATTATCTGATTAGACATTATTTTTAGTCTCAATTATCATTACAGCTAATTAGGGCGTGCCTCTAACGTGTAACGTTGTGCAGCAGTCTTTTTTTCCTCCACACTGGGTATTAGCAAAATATTTTTTTCAACGTAGCCTTGCTATGTTTCGAACGTATTTGTCTTTTCAGTCTTGGAAGAAACGAAGGTGGTTAGTTCATCTGCACATACAAATTAGCAACACGCCCAAGAACTATTTTGCATTTACTAACTTCGCAGGAGGAGCGGGTGGCAGATTCTACACCTGTTTGCCAGATAACTTGTGTTCATGAAGAGGCTGTAGCCAAGGTGCAACAGGCTATGCTTCCTGATGAACATTTGAGCAGCCTTTCAGAGATGTTCAAAATTTTGGGTGATAGAACACGTATGCGTATTTTGCATGCGTTGTCTCATCATGAATTATGTGTATGTGACCTTGTGACAATTATTGGCATGAGCCAGCCTGCTGTTTCGCACCAGTTGCGTTTGTTGCGAACAGCAAAATTGGTACGCTATCGTAAAGTTGGAAAAAACGTGTACTACTCTCTTGCGGACGATCATGTGATTGTGCTGCTTGCAACGGCTTTGGAACATGTTCTGGAAGAGTAAAAATCGTCGAAATACACCATAATAAATGGGGATTCAGGCATGCTTGCATGGTTTTGAATCCCTTTTTTTATGGTTAATGGTACGAATACACGTGAGCATTATTTTCGGAAATTCTTTATATATTTCAAGTGACGTTGGTAAGGTGCTTTTTTCTTAGAGGAGCATTTTGGGTTTACAGATGATTATGAGCTTGCTATCAAGTGTGAGATTGGTCTGACCAATCTTGCACAGTGTATGTCCACTCATGCTATAGTGTGCTGCATATGTAAGGAGTCGATATGTCACCAACGAAAAAGATCGTGAAGGCGCAAAATCCAAACCAGCGAAGAGTGCATGAAAGTATTGTAAAGCAATTGCATGACCTCATAACCCGTGGGGAATTTCCTCCGGGCAAGCGCCTTCCCTCAGAGCGTAAGCTGGCAGAAATTTTTGCAGTATCTCGTCACGGCGTGCGTGAGGCATTACGCAAGCTGGAAGAACAGGGACTAGTGTTTTCCCGACAAGGTGACGGGACGTATGTACGCAAAATAGAAGAAGTACAAGGCAGAAAGCCCGTTGCGGCGGCACTTGATAGAAATAAGTGCCGGTATGTTGAGGTACTTGAGCTACGCAAGGTCATAGAACCGCAGATAGCAGCACTTGCTGCACGGTACATAACGGAAGAAGAACTGGCTGAGTTGCGACGTGTCCTTGATGAGCAGATTGATGAGATTGCTCAGGGGCGAAACGGTGCCGAAGCTGACTGTGAATTTCATAAACTTATTGCTGCCGGAACTAGAAACAGCGTGATGCTGGAAATGGTGACACGTATTCACGACATTGTGGCGCAAAGCCTCGAATTTACTTTAGAGAACAGCCACCGAAGGCACTGGGCAGTTGAAACACATGAGCGCATATTGCGTGCCCTTGAAAATAAAGATCCTGAAACCGCACGTAAAGAAATGTATGAACATATAGCCTATGTAGAATCGCTTGCACTTTCTGAATTGGAAGAGGAAGAGTAAATCTATACATGCGGCTGCAAATAGTGTTCGGAGTTGTTTGGTTGAACTATCTTTCAGTGGAATACATATGCAGAGCGGGCAGCAGTGTACGTTACTGCACGATGCGTTGACGCTGGAAGGTATGGTGTGACTGGTATCAATCTGGAAATGGAGAGTGAGTATGATTTCTGTAATGCTGTTGTATCTGGCTGTCGGTGCGTTTGCAGGTGTATTAGCCGGTCTGCTGGGTATCGGTGGGGGACTGGTAATTGTTCCACTGCTCGTCTTTAGTTTTACGCTGCAAGGAATTCCTCAAGAAGTGCTTATGCACCTTGCGTTGGGTACGTCTCTTGCCTCTATTATATTCACATCAATTGCCAGCTTTAGAGCGCACAGTAAGCGCGGCGCTGTCCGCTGGGATGTATTCAGATTGATTACACCGGGGATTATTATTGGTAGCTTTTTCGGTGCAGAAATCGCCTCCCGTATGTCTTCTGGAGTACTAAAGGGCATTTTTGTGTGTTTCCTTTACTACGTCGGGACACAAATGCTGCTGGGAATTAAGCCGAAAGCAAGCCGTGAATTACCGGGTAAGGCAGGCATTACTGGTGTCGGCGGTGTGATCGGCACGGTATCTAGTATTGTAGGTATCGGCGGCGGCACTATTTCTGTACCGTTTCTTTCATTTTGTAATGTGCCGATGCATGTTGCTATCGGTACAGCTTCTGCAATTGGGTTCCCTATAGCTGTAGCATCCACCATCGGGTATATTTTTACTGGTTTTTCTGACCCTGTGACTCCTGCGTATTCGCTGGGGTATGTATACCTTCCAGCACTTATCGGAATTATCAGTGCAAGCTGGTTTACTGCGCCGCTTGGAGCTAAGCTTGCTCACTCATTGCCAGTGGCAAAACTGTCGAAAATTTTTGCGGTGTTGCTCTTTGTGGTTGGAACAAAAATGTTGTTCAGCTTGTTTTAATTGATAGAAGTAGATTGAATATATAAAGGCACTCTATCCATGTTAGATAGAGTGCCTTTTTTTGTTTGCAATGCTAAGGGAATGTGCAAGTTGGCGGTTGTTATTTTTACGCAGCCACAATACAGATTGTTGTAAAATTAGTTCTTGAAAAACACATAAGTATTGACTGCGGCTATGGTGTTAGATTGTGCCGTACAATTGACGACTCGAAGAATTTGCAAAAAAAATTCAGCCTGTTGATATGTGCAGGCTGTGAATACGTTGAGGGGAGTTATGAAATCATTTTTTCGTCTTTGCATGACAGGGCTGGCGTGCCTGTGCTTACTGTTTGCTGCCGGATGTGGTTCTGAAGAAAAACAGCAGGCTGTAAACGACTTGAGCTGGGATGAGCATGTAGAGCGTGCAAAAGGGACAACAGTTCGATTTTATATGTACGGCGGCATGAACAACGTAAACGACTGGGTTGATACTGTGGTAGCACCAGCAGTGAAAAAAAACTATGGCGTGACGCTTGAACGTGTACCCATGAGTGCTCCAGTCTTTATGAATAAAATGCTGGCAGAGAAAAGTGCTGGCAAAAAAACTGGCAGCATCGATTTATTATGGATTAACGGAGAGAATTTCAAAAACGCACGAAAAGCAGATTTGCTTGCTGGTCCTGTTACGCATTTGCTGCCTAATTTTGCAAAGTACGTGAATCAAGATGAAGCCGCGACAGACTTTGGATACCCTGTGGAAGGCTATGAAGCGCCATATGGTCGTGCACAATTTGTTTTTGAATATGACAGTGCCCGAACACCGAATCCGCCGACATCGTTTGTTGAACTTAAAGAATGGGTGAAGCAACATCCCGGGCGATTTACCTATCCATCTCCACCGGATTTTACGGGGTCTGCATTTATCCGTCAGGCTTTTTATGCTGTGACAGGCGGTCATGAACAGTACCTTGGTGGCTTTGATAAGGCACTGTTTGATGCCAATGCACCTAAGCTTTGGGCGTATCTTAACGAAATTTCTCCATACCTGTGGCAGAAAGGGCAAGCATATCCTAAAGACCCTGCTTTTCAGGCAACACTTTTTTCCCGTGGTGAGATTGATTTGATGATGGCATACCACCCGACCCATGCACAAAATCGAATTTTAGACGGAACATATCCCGAAAGTGTCCGAACTTTTGTCATGAAAGAAGGTTCAATTTACAATACGCACTTCACCGCTATTCCAAACAATGCTTCCAATGCCTCCGGTGCATTGGTTGTGATGAACTACTTATTGTCACCGGAAGCTCAGCTTTCTAAGTTTTCGCCAAAAGTCTGGGGAGATTTCCCTGTGCTGGATATGCAGAAGTTATCACCGGAACAGGCTGCACAGTTTGCAGACGTAGAACTAGGAGTAGCAACATTGAAGCCTGCTGAATTGGGGGCTGTGGCGGTTCCCGAGATTCCTTCAGAGTGGCTGGAAGCCCTTGAAAAAGGGTGGGAGAAGCATGTTCTTAAAAAGTAGTACTGCGATTCCGGTTGTAATTGATACTGACAATGCGTTTGGAATGCCTGTGCGCGATCTTGATGATGGTATCGCGTTAATCATAAGTCTTGTATCTGAACAAATTGATGTGAAGGCGGTAGTTGCCTCTGCATGTAATTGCAGAGCGCATGAGGCGGCATGCAATACCTTGCATTTGTTAACGCAATTTGGTTGTACGAATATCCCCGTTGGGCTAGGCGCTGAAATACCTCTGTCTGGCGATAGGGAGCCGCATCATCAATATTTAGATACAAAGGCAACAGGCAAAGATATTGCCTACTGGCGCAGTGCACCAGAAATTCCCGCACAAGATGTTGCCCAGTTGCGTTTTGGCGCTGACGTTTTGATTGATACTGTGCGGGCTAATCCGCATGAAATTGTTGTGGTTGCACTTGGAAGCTTTACTAACATTGCGCTGGCATTGCAAAAAGCTCCAGATATTGCCCCTCTTATTAAAGAGATCGTCCACATGGGCGGTTCTTTTGAGCCTCAGGAAGGGGAGCTTGCTTTTGAATGGGATACAGGGGACATCCCTCAAGAAATATGGGAAACCACACTTAGATTTAATACGTGGTACGACAAGCAGGCAACCGCAATTGTTCTGCAATCATCTGTCCCCGTTCGTTTCATAACTGCAAATGTGACCAGCCATTTTTATTTGCGGCAAGCGCATATGCAAGAATTGCATGCCGCTGCTCGCGGTGCGCTTGGTGAATATGTGATGCGAACAATACAGCCATGGGTCGAATGGAGCATTGCGGAGCGAAAACTTGTTGGTGCGCATATGCATGACCCGTTGACGATCATCTCGTTGCTGGAAGAGTCAGTGTGTACCTACCGTTGTATTGACGCGGATGTGTGCGGATTTATAGCAGGATACGAACTTTTTCCACAGAAAGAGGAAAGTCTGTGGAAAACACCTGCGAATAAGGTTGTTCCCAAAGTGAAGGTCGCCGTTAACGTGCAGACTGCAAGGGCGGAACAGCTATTGTGCAATTTGCTACTCAGGGCTGTTGTATTAGAATCTAAGCCATAAATAAATAATAGGATTTTAAAGACGTTGCTTGCTACTGTTAGCATGCTTAGCGTAATGATCTTATTTATAGTTGAACCATTTTTTGAGCTTAAAAACTTCTGTGTATCATTAAAATACTTGGATTTGTTCCTAACTTTCTTGCAGTTGTGGAAAAAAATATACTTGTTGCAAAACTACCTCCGGTCTAGTGTGCATTTCAAGCAAGAGAAAGAAATGCTTTCAGGGTAAAAAGTCCTGTAAAATTAAATAACTAGAACACACTTTCTAGGGATGATGTAACAAAATCCTGATAGCTGAGTTTTTCTGTAAGGCAGGAAAATGAAGCACAAAAAAGAAAGTGAAATAGATACGCTGGAGGGGCACCGTGCTCAAATATACAATGGATACTATGATTGTAAAACTTGGGAAAGAGTTCTCTGAATTTTCTGGAACATTACGTTCTGTAAAGAAAAATGATTGTGGCGATTTTGTCGTCTCTCCTGAGATAATGCGCAACATTGTGGGGCATGTTGAGAACCTGTTTGGAACAATGCGTGAAACACAAGAGTCTGTGCAATTAGCTCTGGAAAGCGAGTTGCTGCAAGCGGAGAGGAAATGGATTGATTTGCTTGATAACGTAGATATGACTACAGAGCATTAAGCTATTATCATATCAAGCTGTTAGGCGATTTAGTTGTGACATGTGTCCCCTTGGTGCAAAGGCATCAAGGGGACGTGTGTTTTGTAAGCAAAACAGTGTTGTTTGCGCAAAAGAAAAGCGGGAGATAAAAATCTCCCGCTTTACATGCTCAAACTGTAAGATCTGCTGACTATACGCAGCCGGTAGGCTTAGGAAGACCAGCCATCTTACATGCTCCCTTACCTGGGCCGGAAGGGAAGAGTTCGTATACCTGCTTCAGTTTGAAGCCGGTGTTTTTAGAAAGGATACGCACCATAGGAGCGATACCGTTCTTTTTGTAGTAATCCTGAAGGAAGTCGAGGATTTTCTGGTGATCTTCAGAGATCTCAGTGATACCTTCAGATTCTTTAACGTAATCTACCCACTCAGGGCACCATTCTTCGAACTTAAGCAGGAAGCCGTCTTCATCAACTTCGAAAGTTTTACCTTCATAAGTAATTTCAGCCATTTTGTCCTCCTTGGACATGGTCTATAAGCGTTTTTTTAGCTCAGACATATGCCGGGTTGCAGCAACAGCTGACAACCTGATGTGAAGCAGTGATCCACTGCTTGTCTCCATCCAGATTTGCTCAATAAAGCAAACACTGACTTGTTAAAGCCGTGATAGTCACTTTGTCAATGGGCAAGCCCAGAAAATTCGATTTTTCTTGTTGTATTACGAAACAGAAAAAAGAAAAAACAAGTGCTAACAACCGCGCTAAGATGCCATAGTGTGTCAAAAAACACAAGCGTCCAGATGCGAGCTTATTGTCACAAATAATAGAGGGTTACGGTGGGTAGAATAAATTAAGAGTACCTTTTTAGTACGGATTGTAGAGCTGTAAAGGAGTGAATTGTCTGCCAAGGTATACAGAAGCAGTTTTGTGACGGTGAAAAAGTAACCAGAATGGAATTAGGAAAGAGCGCATAAGGCACAAGAGCATTGCAATACGCCATAAAAAAGCGGCTCATGCAGAGCCGCTTTTGGCATACCCAAGTTGAAGGTTCTATTGAGGGTGCACGTTGTCGCGTGCCCAAAATATAACATCAAATTGTTTTTTCAGGACATCAATAATCTGGTTTTCCTTGGTTCGTTCCATAGGCATAATACGGATGTTGACCTCACGTGTACCTTTCCCTTCCTCTTCTTCCATAGAGGAGAGAATAGAAACGATACGCGCTTTGTGTTCGCGCATTACGTTCAAAATAGGACGCAGGGTTCCAGCTTCGTTTGGCAGCCGTATACCGAATTGCACACCGCCTTGGCGTACACCGGTAATGCTGATGAGAACATTGAAAATGTCGCTTACGGTGATAATACCCACAAGCTTGCCGTCGTCATCAACCACAGGAAGCCCGCCAAAGTCTTTTTCAATCATCATCATAGCAGCGTTTTCAACCGTGTTGGTCGGGCTTGTAACAAGCGGGTCAACTGTCATGATATCTTTAACTTTGATTTCTGAGAGCAGGTAGTACAGCTCATGAACATCAAGTGTTGTTGCTTTGGAAGGAGAGGCTTCTTTAATATCCCTGTCAGAGACAATCCCTACTACACGACCTCTGTGATCCACTACGGGAATACGGCTAATGTCGTGTGCTTTTAAAGCCTTGGAGGCCTTCATCATTGATGTATCGGGCGAGACAGTAATTACATCTTTTGCCATCCAGTCGCGAATCAGCATGATTTTTCCTCCTGAAATACACTCATACGCTTGAACTTTTATAGTATACTTGTTTTATATATAAGCATTTATTTTATGGGTGAACAAGCGAAAATTGGCATATTACCATGGCTGTACTTTGTACTATTGTTAGCTTAGTAGTTATTAGATGAAATTTGTCTTAAATACCGGTTATTACCTTGGGTAATAGCGTTATTGATTTTTGTGATGAAAGGATACTGAGATGAAGACACTGTATTTGGATTGTCGATATGGACTTGGCGGCGATATGTTTTTGGCTGCCATGTATGAACTGGGTGTCAGCTTATCTCAGTTACAGCGCATTTTTATTGAGGCTGGCGTGTATGTTTCAATTGCGCCGGTAAGTACGCTGCGGCAATCAATTGTGGGAGCGAGTCTTTCCATAGAATGGCCGGAAGGGCAGCCAATGCGCCATTTGCCGGAAGTTATCACGATAATCAAAAAGCTGGCAGTGTCAGAAGAAGTGCAAGCCCGCTCCATACGTGCGTTTCAACGCCTTGCAGAGGTTGAAGCAACCGTACATGGGAAAGCAGTGCAGGATATTCATTTTCATGAAGTCGGTGCGATAGACACGCTTGTCGATGTTGTTGGAGCCTTTTGGGCAGTCGAACAGCTGGGCATTGCCGAAATTTATGCATCAAAGCTCCCGTGGTTTTCTGGAACGGTAGAATGTGAGCATGGTGTCTTGCCGCTCCCTGCTCCTGCTGTGCTGGAACTGCTCCAAAAAAAGCCTGTGTTTGCTACAGACGAAGAACAGGAACTTATCACTCCAACAGGTGCGTTATTAATCGACCAGCTTGTGACTAATTTTACGTCAGGTGCTGAAGGTATGTTAGTGAAAACCGGCACGGGCTATGGTCAACGTGAGTCTGGTGGCGGTTTGCGGGTAAGTTTATTTGAATCAGAATTTTCAACAGAACAACCAGCAGAAACAGCTGAATCTGATGCAACTATTGATGAGATTTATGTACTTGAGAGCCACATTGACCACTTAACTGGTGAAGAACTGGGACGCTGCTTTGATATTTTCATGGACTCCGGTGCGTTGGATGTCTTTTTTACTGCTGGAATAATGAAGAAAAACCGACCTGCCGGAAGCCTTAAGGTGTTGTGCAAGCCGGAAGATTTAGCAAAGATGGAGCAGCTATTCTTTGCGCATACGCACACTCTTGGTATTCGCAGGCAAAAAACAGAGCGGGTGCTATTGCCACGAAAAGAAGAGCGCACAGGTACTCCTTTTGGTGAAATGGACGGAAAAAGTTATACAATCGACGGACTGACTATTTCTAAACCGGAGTATGAAGAGCTGGTAAAGTTTTCTAAAAAAACGGGGCGTAGTTTACCGGAATTGAGGTACATGTTGTTTGGAGACGCGCAAAAGAACAACAAAAGTTAGATAACACAATATATAAAGGCAGCCCTGAATAAGCAGGACTGCCTTTTTTAAACATATTGCAAACAGCAAGCGCAATATTTCGTGCTTCTGCTTGAATGTTGTTAGTCTTCAATCTCTACAGGCACAAAAGAGAAGGTGGTAACATCAAATAGACCGCCATCCGTAAGTTTGAGCGCCGGAATTACAGGCAGACTCATAAAGCTGAGTGTCATGAATGGCTGTAATTTGGGATTGATGTTGAATTCTTTTGCCAGAGTCAGCAGCTCTTCCATTTGGGTTGCTACTTCCTGCGCTGGCTGGTCGGACATCAGTCCTGCGATTGGCAGTGAAAGATGACCAAGGACTTTTCCTTCACGAACCAGAGTGATGCCGCCGCCAATCTCTTTTAGATCATTAATGGCAACAAGCATGTCTTCGTCGTTATCACCTGCTACCACGATGTTATGTGAGTCGTGAGCTATTGTTGTTGCAATTGCACCGTTCTCAATGTGGTAGTTTTCAAAAATACCTAGACCGACATTGCCAGTAGCATTGTGACGCTCTACAACTGCTATTTTAGCAAGTCCTTTGTTCTGCTGTGCGTTAAAGCAGCCTTCCTCGTCTAAAATAACTTTTTTTGTGACTGATTCTGTCAGTACCGTATCTGGGATGACGTGAATAGTCCGTACGTTGTTGCTGGAAAGCTTGAGCTTCAGGTCGTCAAGTTTGATGTCGGAAATATTAACGGTATCGCGCACGGTGTCGCGGACAAGCTCTTGCGGCTCAACAAGTAGCGTGCCGTTTTCTGCAATTTGTTTACCGCTTGTAAATACATGACTTACTTCAAACTGAGTAAGATCACGTACGATCATTATGTCTGCATCATACCCCGGAGCAATTGCACCTTTGCCTTTTAAACCATAGCATTCCGCTGCGTTCAGTGTGCCGATGGTGATAGCTTGAAGTGCGTCAATGCCTTCTTCAACAGCAATCTTGAGGTTCTTATTGATGTGACCATTTGCGATAATATCTGCTGGCTCACGGTCATCTGTGCAGAAAACACAGCGGCGGTAGTTAGCATCTGTCAGCCCTTTTGCAAGGGTTCGTAAATCTTTGGTTGCAGAGCCTTCGCGGATAAGGACATACATGCCAAGGCGAATGCGTTCTTCCATTTCTTGGACACTTGAGCATTCGTGGTCGGTTTTAATGCCTGCTGCGGCGTATGCAATGAGATCCTGACCGGTTAAGCCGGGGGAGTGACCATCAGAAAGCAAGCCGTGGGAAGTCGCCATGTCAATTTTATCCAGCACAGATGGGTCGCTGTTTATGACACCCGGAAAGTTCATGACTTCTGCAAGTCCGTGAACCCCTTCGTGATCGATGAGTTCGGATAACTCTTTTGCACCGAGGGTAGCGCCGGAGTTTTCAAATGGTGTTGCCGGTACGCAGGATGGAAGCATTATACGTACATTCAACGGCAAATCTTTCGATGCATCCAGCATATAGCGGATACCTTCGAGACCGCATACATTTGCGATTTCATGCGGGTCGGCGATAATAGTTGTTGTGCCGTACGGGAGGACGCATTTTGCAAACTGCGCCGGAGAAACTACAGAAGATTCAATGTGTACATGACCGTCGATGAGTCCCGGCATAAGGTAGCCGTTTTTAGCATCAATAATTTTTTCTGCTTTATATTCTCCAAACCCTACAATTTTTCCATCGCCGATAGCGACAGAACTTTCAAAAATGGTCTGAGAAAAAACGTCAACAACCTTACAGTTGGTAATAAGTGTGTCTACGGGAATTCGTCCGGCAGCCATATCAATGCGACGGGCGAGGGCTTCACGTTCTGTCATGTTTTGTCCTTATTATATATGATGTGCAACAGTAGTCTGTTGGATTACGTGCAGAGCAAATATCATGTAACACTTCCAGATGAAAGGAGAAGGCGTGTATTTTTTGAACCTGCATCTAACGTATTGATGATATTGTATTGTACCGTTGCATCATTATGAAAACGTTATTTTTTGCTGCGCAGTGCAGCTCCGGTTTTGTAGTAATTTTGGAGCTCATCTGGAGGAACCATGCTTCCGCCTGTGCCCCATACAATGTGGGTGGCAGAGTGCATGCTGTCCTGCAACTTATGCTGATGTATGTATTCTTCGCAATTTTGGATGCGTGCAATGCCTGGCATTCCGGCAAGAGCAGATGGTTCCAGTAGAATATCTTCTGTGTCGGAAAGTAGGGCGAGCAGTGTGAACATAGTATCATCACTGACGGTGAAAGCACCATTTATGAGATGCTGCATTGTGTTGCTGACAAATCCTGAAGGGCGCCCGACTGCAAGCCCGTCCGCAGCTGTGCGGTTGTCGATATCAAAATCTTGTACACAAACATTGTCATGCAGCTTTGTGTAAAGACCCAATAGCATGGCAGGGGAGCGGGTTGGTTCTGCAAAGAAACAGTGGACGTTGTTACCAAACGTAAGTTTAAGTCCGAATGCCACTCCGCCGGGGCCACCCCCAACACCACACGGTAGGTACACAAACAGCGGATGCTTTGCATCGACCACGATATTTTGTTCATCTAGCTGTTCTTTAAGTCGCTTTGCTGCTACAGCGTAGCCGAGAAACAGGGTGACGGATCTTTCATCATCAACAAAATAACAATGCGGGTCGCTGTCAGCCTGTAGCCTGCCCTCGGCAACCGCAACAGAGTAGTCAGAATCATGCTCTACAACCACTACGCCTTTTGAGCGCAGCATGTCTTTTTTCCATTGCCGTGCGTCAGATGACATATGTACGATAACGGAAAATCCTAGCCTAGCCCCCATTATTCCTATGGATAAGCCAAGGTTGCCAGTGGAACCGACGGCTATAGAATAGTCACTAAAAAATGTCCTGAATTCTTCTGAATCAAGTTTAGCGTAATCGTCATATTCTGAGAGCATTCCTGCTGCGAGCGCTAATTTTTCTGCGTAGTTCAACACCTCGTAAATTCCACCTCTGGCTTTAATAGAACCGGAAATGGGAAGGTGGCTGTCACATTTTAACAGGAGATCTCCAGAAAGGGACTTTGCAGCGTACTCAGCCAACGCTGCCTGCATATGCGGAATACGGCGCAGCGGCGATTCTATGAGTCCCTGCGTTGCTTCTGTCTCAGGAAAGACTTTAGCAATATAGGGGCGGAACCGTTCGAGCCGTGCTTCTGCATCTGCAACATCAGCTGCGGAAAGTGCAATGTCCTTAGTTGCTTCATCGAAAGAGAGAATGTCTGGATTGAGCCAAATTGACTCTGTAAGTGCTTTCAGGTTTTGAATGAAAGCGTCCTCGTTCCAGTTTTGAATGCTCTTATTCGAATCAGCGGACATGGAGACCTCCTGTCTAAGGCAGTAATTAGCTAGAGCTTACGTTTTGAATGGCAGTGCGAGCACGGTCAGGGAAGTCGGAAATCAAACCGTTTGTTCCCCAGTTTGCAAACGTGTGTAGTTCGTGTTCGCAGTTGATTGTCCAGATATTAACCAGCATACCAGCTTCGTGGAGTGCTTTAATATCATCTGAAGTCGTGAAGCGACGGCAAGGGTGATAGGCCGCTGCGTGAAGTTTTTTGCAATATTCAACAGGCTGTTCAATACGTTCTTCAGTTAAAACGCCGAGTGGCATTTCAGGCATTTCTTCATGAATTGTTTTGAGGTAATCATGGTTGAATGAAGAAATCATGGTTTGATTTTTAACATCAAATTTGCGGATATGCTCGAGCACTGTGTGCACAATAGTATGGCTTTGATCGCCAATTTCCGTTTGATCTTTGATTTCAAGGTTTAGCAACATTCCTGATTCTTTAATGAAGGCAAGCAGTTCTTCCAGAGTTGGAATGCGTGTTCCTACAAAACCTGCCGCAGTCTCTTTAGAAACAGTCCCCTCTTTGATTTGTTCAAATGGATCATTTTCCATGTACCACTTGCCTGCATCAAGAGTGCGAACTTCTTCGAGCGTAAGGTCGTGGATGCCAGTCTTTTCACCTTTTTTTTGTAACGCTGGAAGCTCTGCGATATTGGTTGTACGGGTAAGTACATAATCATGATAGATTACGGCGACACCGTCTTTAGTTAAATTGACATCAAGTTCGAGAGCTTCTGCTTTAAGCTCAAGAGCTTTATGAAATGCGGGCATGGTGTTTTCCGGTGCGTAGCCACGGGCTCCGCGGTGTGCATGCGTGATGTGTGCATTCGTTTTATCGGTAAACACAGTTTGCTCCTGTAAAGGCTGCCAGTAGTGAAATGAAAAAACGGCAAGATGTGACGGCAGCAAGCGCACTTGCTTGAAATGATATGTCTATGAGGACGCCATAACACTCATAGAACAGAGAGTGAAGCACATAAAATGTGCCACTTGCAGTAAACAATACACTATTACACAATAAAATTGTCGCCTGATTATTGTTTGATTCTCGGTGTATTGCAGTAGGAAGGAAAAAACATCAACGTGTTGCAGTGAAAAGTGAAGAAAAACACGTAATCTTCACTAAGTGACTCGGTAAGGGGTTTCTCTAGGAGGATGTACCGAGCCACATAGTGAAGGAGGACGCGTTATTGTTGTAAATCATCGATAAGCGTTTTTAAGCTCTGTGCTAGTCTGGAAAGCTCAAGAACTGCATGTGCTGATTCCGTGAGAGCTTGGGCGGATTCATCTGCAAGGCGGTTCACTTCGCCTGAAGCGCCTGAAATCTGTTCAGCAGCAGCAGATTGTTCTTCCGCAGCAGTTGCGATTGAACGGACTTTATCTGAAGCTCCTAAAACCGTATCAACAATCTGTTCAAGCGCTTTTCCTGCTTGTTGTGTGTGGGCTGTGGTACCTTCAATAAGGCTCGCAACCTCATTCATGTAGGTAAGAGTGCTGGCGCTGCTGCTTTGAATACCTTGAACCACTGATGCGACTTCTTTTGTTGCATTCATGGTTTTTTCTGCAAGCTTACGTACTTCATCTGCTACAACAGCAAAGCCTTTTCCTGCTTCACCTGCTCGTGCAGCTTCAATTGCTGCGTTTAATGCAAGCAGGTTCGTCTGGTCAGCAATGTCATTAATAACATTTATGATGTTTCCAATGCCGTCAGCTTGAGTGCTCAGTTCGCTCAGAGTGCTTTGCATACGTTCTGTATGAGAATGAACTTCCTCTGCGGAGCTGATAACTTCTGTAACCACTCCAGCACCTTCTTCAGCAATTGTTTTTGCATTTTCTGCTGTTTCTGCTGCATCGGATGCATTGCGAGCTACTTCGAGAGTCGTAGAGTTCATTTGCTCAATAGCAATGGCAGATTCGCTAATTCGCTCTGCCTGAATTGATGCCCCAGACCTACATTCCTCAACTTGTGCAGAAAGTTCTTCAGATGCAGACGAAACTTGATCTGCAATGGAGTAGGCTTGTGCTGCGGTGTCGGCAATGCGCTCATTTTGACGAACAATGGTGGCTTGGCTTTCGCGGATTTCGGTTATGTCATGCCAGAAGGCAACAGAACCGAGTAGCGTTCCATCCATGTCGTAAAATGGTGTTACACTAGCGTAAACATACAATTTTTTTCCTGATGGGTGTGTGTATTCAACTTCTGTTTGAATTGGTTGTTCTGTTCGGATTGCTTTGTCGGAAATCGTTTCGACATTTTTATCTTTATAGAAAAATTCGCCAGAGCGTACACCAACGTAACTTTCAGGCGTTCCGCTTTTGGCAATAAAGGTACAGAGTTCCTGATTAACCCATAGTACATTAAAGTCAGAACCGATAATGGAACACGGCATTGGTATTCCGTTAAGTACCCCTTCGGAGAACCCAAGCTTATTTTTTAGCTCTGCAACCATAGCATTGATTGATGTGACAGTGCTGCCGATTGCGTCGTCTAGCTCGTAATTTGAGCGGGCATTAAGGTCGCCTTCAGCAATTTTTTGTGCGGTGTCGCTAAGGTCTTCAAGCGGTGATAAAAGCTTGCGAAGAAGAAATACAAGTACAATACAGGAGATGATAATTCCACAAACGATGCTTGCGATGCTCAACTCCATAAGTGTTTTGTCTGCTCCGAGGCTAAGGTCTTTGACAGGCAACGTAAAATAAATATGCCAGTCTCTGGATTCGATTGTGTGGACAAAAGAAAGTCTTTCCTCGCCTTTATATGTATAGTGCGTAAATCCAGATTTGTTTTTTCTAATTTCTTCACCTGCCTCCATATTAGACAAATTACCATTTTTCATGAGGGAAGAGTCTGGATGGTAGACAAAGCTTCCGTCAGAGCGGGTGATAAATGGGTAGCCGTGACCATCGTAGGTGATCTTTTCAATCATATCCTGCAATGGTTTTGTCATCATAGGGCGTCCACAGTAAACTACGGCGATGATGTTACCATTTTTATCTTTGAGAGGCTTATATGTGGTGACAAACCAGTCGTTTACTACAAAAGCTTTACCCGTGAATGTATTGCCGTTCACGACAGTTTTATACACTGGACTGCTGGAAGGAATGTAGGTTCCGGTAGCGCGGCTGCCATCAAGTTTTTTTACGTTGGTAGATATGCGGAGAAGTTTATCAGGGAGAACCTGAAAGATAGTAGCAGTGCCACCGACAATACGTTGAATGTCGTCTACAAGCTTGTTGCTGTTATTGAGTGTTTTTCTTCCAATGCCTGCGCCTAGGGATAGAGTAGGGATGGTTACAGAATCGGAAACTTTAGTGACCTGATTGGTAATTGTAGTAGTAATAGTATTCGATGTATCTACATGTAGTTTACCATTACTATTAATTTCAAATTCAAAAACGCTAATATCTGTTGCAAGTTTTTCAAGTGTAATTTTGTGTTGCATTTCTACACTGTCTTTCAAACTAACAACCATGGCACTAATAAATTGTTTTCCGAGCTTGTCGAAAGTGCCATGTGAAACTTTATAGTTAGTAAAGCTCAGAACACTGAGCAGAGTCACTATCACACATAAAACAGATAAAATTAATTTTTTATTGAAATTCAGCCCCATCTTCCCATCCCCTGAAATTTGAAATTGATCTAGAGAATTCGTCGTGTTTTTGGCGACGACGCAAAAAAGTCATGAGCAGGTCTAAAAAGCACAGTGAGTGCTAGGTATATTCGATATTCTCCCAAGCAGAATGAAGTAAGTGTTCGATACAGCGCCTTGCAGTACAGGTTTGCTGTTGCGCGTTAACAAGCTATATTTAATAATGAATATTATAGCAATTCTCCTTTATTACATATCGGTATTTTCCTGTATGTCTTTAAATGTAGTGAGTTTCACTTTTGATAAAAGTATAGGCAATATATTGGTATCATTCGGAGAAAAAATTTTAGTGACCCGTCTTTTTTGTATAAAAAACGGTGTCAGAGTACGACCAAGAAAAGAAGTAGGCAGTTCTTTGTATGAAGAATAAAAAATTAGCTTGACTAAATTCAAACAATGTTTGAAATAACGATTCAAACGTTGTTTGAATTTTATTGCTTATGAGGATTTATGGGAAAGGTTGTTGGTCCAGAGCGATTTAGGGATATTGCAGTCAAATATTTCCAATTGCGTGACAGTTCTTTACAGGCGTGGCAGGAGCATCGTGCTCAAGTGCAGAGTGCGCCTGATACGCGGAGTCGTATTTTTAATACCGCGCGTACAGTTTTTGCCCAACACGGGCAAAGTGCTACCGTTCGGGAAATTTGTCGTGCTGCTAATGCAAATGTGTCAGCTGTTAATTACCATTTTGGAAATAAAGACAGGTTGCAGGCATCAGTACTGGAAGATTTTCTGTACGAAATACGAGGCATCTACCCTTTGCATGGTGGAGTAGATGACTCAGCAGAGCCGGAAGAACGGCTGTTCGGTTTTACGCTTGCCTGTATAAGCGGCATGCTCATTTCGCATGGTGATGAGTATTGGAACTTAAACAGGCTGCTGCATGATGCTTTTATCAATAGATTTGAAGCATTTCAAAATGTTGCACACGAAAACAATATGCTGCTGCGAGGGATAGTTACCCCGATAGTAGATACGTTGACAGGGCATAAATGTAACGAACAGCAACTGGACGCCTTATTGAGCGGATATTTTTCCCAACTGTTTTTTTATGTAATGCATATCGATGACTTGCTACTGGCTAAAGAGCAAAAGTTTTTTACGGATAGTGATGCTTACGGTATCGCACAACATATTACTGCCTTCTCCATTGGAGGCATTAAGAATTATTCGGAGTTAATGGATGCAGAAATTGATTTTCCAAGTTTGTGGTGTACTGCTTGCTGTGAGTCTACTCGTTATCCAGATGGGGTGCAGTAACGGCGAAGCAAGCGAAACAGCAACAAACGTACCTTCAACAAACGAATATGTCGTAAAAGTAAAAGTAGAAAAGATAGCTCCGGCAGCCATCACTGATACTATTATGCTGCCGGGTGAAACAGAAGCGATGTACGATGTTGCCTTGGCTGCTGAACAGGAAGGGCTTATCGAATGGGTTGGCGTGACTGAAGGTGATTCTGTTAAAGAAGCTGGAGAGATCGTTCGCATTGATTTGAAAGCACTTACCGCAGTTAAAGATCGTGCTGAAGCAAACCTCAAGATGAAACGACATCAGCTCAACCGACGCAAGAAATTGTATGACGGTAATGTGCTGTCTCAGGAAGAGCTGGAACGTGCAGAGACAGAATTTACTGTTGCAAAAACAAACCTTCAGGAAGCTGAAGTAAACTACGAACACGGTATTGTTGTCTCACCTGTTTCCGGCATTGTTAATAAGGTCAATGTTGATCCCGGTGAATATGTTTCCAAGGGTGCTGCTATCGCGAATATTGTGAATGTCGATCAGATTAAAATAACCTTCAACGTGCCGGAAATGGATGTTCGTTTCCTTTCAAAAGGGCAAGATGCACCTGTTGTTTTTGATGCATACCCTAACGAGAAATGGAGCGGTGTTGTCGATTTTGTGGCATGGAAAGCTGATCCTGCGACCCGTACATTTCCAGTACGTATCATCGTCAAAAATGATGATGGAAGAATCCGTCCGGGCATGATTGCCCGTGCAAGTTTTGTACGTCGTGCACTTAATGATATTGTTTCCGTACCTCTTTTCTCTATTATTGATAAAGGTGGAGAACGTATCGCTTTTGTCGAAAAAGACGGTGTTGCACAGGCTCGTACTGTCACCCTTGGTGTTATCAACGGTGATAAGGTGCAGGTTCTTGCCGGATTGAACGTTGGAGATCATCTGATTATTGCAGGGCATCGTGAAGTTGAAGACGGCGTGAAGGTGGAAGTTCGATGATTCTTAATCAGGTAGCGTTGAAAAGACAGCCTGTTGTCTTTGTTCTGTTGTGGTTGATAATTCTAGCCGGTTTAAGCAGTTACTTCTCACTGCCGCGTGAAGCGGAGCCGGATATCACAATTCCATATGTATTTGTTAATACATATTATGAAGGGGTAGCACCGGAGGATATTGAAAAGCTTGTTACTATCCCTCTGGAAAGAAAGCTGAAAGGTCTTTCGGATGTCGAAGAATTGCGATCAACCTCTAAAGACGGTGAATCTGCTATCGCCATTAAATTTTTGCCTAACGTCATTATTGATGATGCGCTGCAAAAAGTACGCGATAAGGTAGATCAGGCAAAAGGCGATCTCCCGAGTGACCTTGAAGACGACCCGTTTATTTCTGAAGCGAACTTTGCGGACATGCCGACCATGCAGGTTGTATTGTCCGGTCCGTTCAGTTTGAAACGGCTGAAGGTTTTTGCAGAAGATTTAGAAGATAAACTTGAGTCTGTTCCAGGCGTGTTGGATGCCCGTCTTATCGGGGGGCTTGAGCGTGAGATTCATGTTGAATTCGATCTTGATCGTATCGGCGCATACAATGTTCCTTTCAGCTCACTGGTGAACGCTGTTCAAAAGGGTAACGTGAACATGCCGGGCGGCTCCATGAATATTGGTGATGCCCGTTATCAGGTTCGTGTGCCGGAAGATTTTCAAAACCCTTCTGAAATAAATAACATTGTTGCATTTGTGCGCGATGGTAAACCTGTTTACCTGCGCGATATTGCTTCGATCCGCGATCATTATAAAGACCCGACAACGCGAAGCCGTATGAACGGTCAAAATGCCGTAACGCTACAAATTATTAAGCGAAGCGGTGAAAATATTATTAAAGTAAACCAAGGGGTAACTGAAGCTCTCGAAGAATCGAAGAAGTTTCTTCCGCCCACCCTTGATTTAGATGTCGTTGGTGACATGGCAGAAGACGTGCGCAATATGGTTTCCGACCTTGAGAATAACATTCTTACAGGTCTGGTTCTTGTACTTGCTGTTGTGTTCTTCTTTATCGGCGGCAGGTCTGCTTTCTTCGTGTCTATTGCTATTCCTCTGTCTATGCTCATTACCTTTGTACTACTGCGCTTGCTTGGGATTACGCTTAACATGGTTGTGCTGTTCTCACTGATTCTCGCTCTTGGGATGTTGGTAGATAACGGTATTGTAATCGTAGAGAATATCTACAGGCATATGCAGGAGGGCAAAAGTAAAGCTCAAGCTGCTTTGGACGGAACAAACGAGGTTGCCTGGCCTGTAATTACATCCACATTAACAACTGTTGGTGCATTCTTTCCGATGATTTTCTGGCCGGGGATTATGGGGGAATTTATGTCCTACCTGCCTCGTACAGTAATCCTTGCGCTATTTGGTTCGCTTTTTGTGGCGTTGGTAATCAACCCTGTGTTTTCAGCACGGTTCCAGACTGCTGCTGCACCAAAGTTTGCAGATGATGGAACAGAATCAATAACCGGTGCACGCCGTGTGTATCTCGGCATGCTGAAGTGGTCGCTGAATCATCGTGTTATTGTGCTGGCGATTTCGGTGCTCATGTTCTTTGCCTCCATTTTCTCCTTTGGGGCATTTGGTAAGGGCGTAGAGTTCTTCCCTAAAGTTGAACCAAAACGCGCCAATGTAAACATTAAAGCGCCTGTAGGCACTAACCTTGATGCGACCGACCGGCTTATGCGCGTCGTAGAGCGTGCAGGTAAAGAATATAAAGATGTCCGGTTTGTTATCGCAAATACGGGTTCCGGTTCTGGAGGTACTTTCGGCGGTGGCGGCACTGGTACACATCTTGGTGCTGTAACTCTGGACTTTGTGCCGATTGCTGAGCGTGGTGTATCTTCATTTGATGTTATTAATGAAATGCGTGAGCGCCTTACAGCAATGATTACCGGTGCCGAAGTGCGCGTTGAGGAAGAAAAAGGTGGGCCGCCTACCGGTTCTCCAGTCAACCTTGAAGTGTATGGTAAAGACATGCGTGAACTGGGTGCTGTTGTTGAGAAAATACGCAGTGTGTTCCGTGAAGTCTCAGGGCCTGTTGATATTAAGGATGACTTTGTTTCCGGTAAGCCGGAAGTACAGATTCGTGTTGATAAAGAGCGTGCAGCACTGCTTGGGCTGGATACATACGCCATTGCGTATACCATCAAGGCTGCAATTAACGGTGTAAAAGTTGGCGTGTACCGAGAAGGTAAAGACGAGTACGATATTCTGACAAAATTGCCGGAAAGCGAACGTCAGTCTATCGAAGCCTTGCGTCGTCTTACTGTTTCCGGTCCTAGTGGGGAACCTATCCCGCTTACTTCAGTGGCGAGTGTAAAGCTTGCGTCTGGACTGGGTGCAATTAACCATAAAGACCAGAAGCGTGTTGTAACTGTATCTGCAAACGTTGAAGGACGACTTGCTAACGACGTTATTCGTGACATTGATGCCCGCTTGAAGCAAATGAGCTGGCCGCGTGGATATTCGTATACATTTACCGGTGAGCAGGAAGAACAGCGCAAGGCATCTGAGTTTTTGACAGAAGCCTTTGTTGCAACGATCTTCTTGATCTTCATCGTCCTTGTTGCACAGTTCAACTCTATGGCAACTCCGTTTATTATTCTTACTTCGGTATTGCTGTCGCTTATCGGTGTATTCGGCGGACTTCTTATTTGTGGAATGCCTTTTGGTATTGTTATGACAGGTGTAGGGGTAATTTCCCTTGCAGGGGTTGTTGTTAACAACGCAATTGTTCTTATTGACTACTTTGAACAATTGCGTGCCAGAGGTCTGAATACTCGTGATGCGTTGCTTAAAGCTGGTCTGACTCGCTTCCGCCCTGTATTGCTTACAGCAATTACAACCATTTTGGGGCTGCTGCCGATGGCAGTAGGGGTTAGCTTTGACTTCTTTACGTTTACGTTCATTACGAAGTCTGACTCTACAGCGTGGTGGAGCCCTATGGCTGTCGCCGTTATCTTCGGTCTGTTTGTCGCAACAATGCTGACCTTGCTTGTTGTGCCAGTGCTTTGTTCCCTTAAAGATGGTGCGAAAGCACGTTGGGAACGAATGACCAATAAAAAAGCACAGAAACAGAACGATGCTGATAGAGCGTTGCAGGAATCCATTGAAGAAAGTGAAAAGCGTAAAGGGTCACCTGTCGCACCGGGAGATGCCGCTTAGCCGCTACCTGTTATCCTGAAATAGTAAATGCCCCTGATAGAACATCTGTCAGGGGCATTTTTTATGGTAACTTAATTGGTGAATCGTTACGTAAGGTGACATGTGCTAAAGGCTTCGTTCACTTCTTCTTCGGTCATGAATCCGAGCTTGGCAGCTGCCTGTGCAACTGGAATTCGTTCTTTTAGAGAAAGTTTGGCGATATCTGCTGCTTTTTCGTAGCCGATAACTGGAACAAGTGCTGTTGCCATAACTGAGCTTTGAATGAGCAATTCGTTGCATCGGTCTTCATTGGCGGTAATGCCGTTAACACATTTAGTCGCTAGCGCGTGCATTGCATTTACAAGCATGTGTACGGACTGAAGTACATTCAAAATAATAACAGGTTCCATTACATTAAGCTGAAGCTGCCCTGCTTCTGCTGCCATGGTGACAGTGACATCGTGCCCAATGACCTGATAGGCTACTTGGTTAACAACTTCTGGAATTACAGGGTTTACTTTACCCGGCATAATCGATGATCCAGCCTGTACTGGCGGCAGCGAAATTTCTCCAAAGCCTGCGCATGGTCCACTACTAAGGAGCCGAAGGTCATTGCAAATTTTAGAAAGCTTTACGCTTATGCGGCGCAACGTGCCGGAGAAGGTAACGAAGGCTCCCATGTCGGAAGATGCTTCAATGAGGTTGGCTGCGGGGATAAGCTCGTATCCAACCAATTTGCTGAGATGCCTAACTGCTTTGTAAGAAAAATGTGGTGGTGTGTTGATACATGTGCCGATGGCGGTACCACCAAGGTTAATTTCTTTGAGAAGCTGAGAGAGTTGAATAACACGCTCTACGTCTTCTTCAATAGTCACAGCATACGCGGCAAATTCTGAGCCCAACGTAATAGGTACAGCATCTTGTAGCTGAGTTCTGCCGACTTTAAGAATGGTGCTGAATGCCTCTGCACGTTCTTTAAATGCTGCGCTTAGTTCCAGTTGCTGGTCGGTGAGTGCCTTGCACTTGCTTAACACCGCAATGCGGGCGCTTGTCGGGTACACATCATTCGTAGACTGCGAGCAGTTAACGTGGTCGTTTGGATGCAGGTGCTCGTATTGACCTTTAGCGTATCCCATTTTTTCCAACGCGAGGTTTGCAATAACCTCGTTGGCATTCATGTTGGTTGAGGTTCCAGCACCGCCTTGCATCATATCAACAATGAACTGATCGTGATGATCGCCTTCTATAATGTCGTCACATGCTTCAATAATGGCGTTGGCTTGAATATCTGTGAGTAACTTACTTTCAAAGTTAGTAAGCGCGCATGCTTTTTTAACGCGTGCAAGAGAAACTACAAGTTCTGGAAAGTGATGTAGTGGGATGCCGGTGATGGTAAAATTTTGTGCAGCACGGGCTGTGTGAATTCCGTAGTATGCATCTTTAGGGACGCTAAGTTCGCCCAGAGAGTCGTGCTCAATGCGGTACTGATCGTTCATAAGGACTCCGCAACGTAGTGGCTGTTAGTGGAAAATAACCATGTCCAGTAATAACGGTATACTCAGTTAAACATGAAACACAGTTAACCGCGAGTGTTATCTGGCAGTGCGGGATGATGGGAGTTGTATTGGTATGTGTGAATGGCGTAGGATGACTCTGCTGAACAGCAGGCACAAAAAAAAGGGTTGTATCTTTCGATACAACCCAAATAAACACTGGCGATGAGGGAGAGATTCGAACTCTCGATACGCTTTTAAGGCGTATACTCACTTAGCAGGCGAGCTCCTTCGGCCAACTCGGACACCTCACCGTGTTTTGTGGTCTTAACGAAGTCGTTCCTTCGTTGCGACGAAAGAGTGTTTACAGAAAACGGGTGGTAACTGTCAAGCACAATTTTAAAAATATTTTTACTTTATACGGAGTTTTCTATCAAGTTACACGAAAGTCGTTGCTAACTGCGATAATCCGCGTTGATAGAAATATACTCGTGTGTGAGATCAGATGCAAATAATTCCGCTTTACCTTCGCCATTTCCTACCACAATGTCGATGAGAATATCACGTTCTTCTAAATATGGCTTCAGCAGGGTGTCAAAATCAACATCTGAAGGCTGTCCGTTTTTGAATAATTCAATACCGCACATGGTAAGCTGAACGTCTGTTGCTTCAAAGTCTGCACCGCTTCGACCGATTGCAGCGACAATGCGACCCCAGTTTGCATCTTTGCCGTAAATTGCTGTTTTGACAAGCGGTGAATGTCCTACGGTGCGGGCAATCATATCTGCTTCAGCGTTATTTTTTGCGCCTGAAACAAGAATCTGCATTACCTTGGTAGCCCCTTCACCGTCCTGCACAAGCTGGTATGATAACTCACGCATAAGTGATGTAACAGCCTGTTGGAATTCTGTTTCGGTTGCATCTGTGATATAGGCTTCGCTTGCACCGTTGGCTAACGCTAACACGCAATCGTTTGTAGAAGTATCGCCATCTACCGAAACGCAGTTGAACGAACCATCAACAGCAGTTTTGACGATTCGTTTCCATAGAGCACCATCAATTTGAGCATCAGTAATAACAGTTCCCAGCATGGTTGCCATGTTTGGGCAAATCATACCCGCACCTTTTGCCATACCTGCAATGGTAACAGTTTTTCCATCAACAATGATGGAACGGCTTGCAGTTTTCGGGAAGGTGTCCGTAGTCATTATGGCGTTGGCAAAATCATCACCTGTGTGCTTGCCCACTGCATCAACTAATACAGGCGCGGCGGCTTCCCATTTTTCCATATCGAATTGTAAGCCGATAACTCCTGTAGAAGCAGGCAGTATAGCATCAGAGCGAAGTCCAAGGCGGGAAGACACCAGCTCAAGTGAGCGCTTGCAGTTGGCAAGCCCTTCTTCGCCAGTACATGCGTTGGCACTGCCAGCGTTAATCATAATTCCCTGCACGTTAGTAGAGTTTTCTACAAGTTCTTTTGCCACAACTACAGGAGCAGCCTGAAATTTGTTTGTGGTAAATGTTCCAGCAGCCACGCAAGGTGTGTCGCTGACGATGAGCGCAAGATCGAGTCTGCCAGAATACTTTAGATTCCCTTCAATGGCAGCGTATTTGTATCCTTTAGGAGTATCCACAGCATTTCTCGTATTTGTTAGTGTTTAGAATATAGTACTAGCCAGTACCGCTTCATAATTTGCGAGACTTTGCAGAATGTCAATGAGGAGTTCTGGTTACCTGAGAAGAACGCTTTTTTTGTTGGCATACCGTAAAATGTATTGTGAAAAATTATGCTGTAATGAATGATGACTAAAGTGTGTTTCCAAACAGTATGATCATAAAAAAAGGGTGGAGTAAAAACTCCACCCTTTACCAAAGCATAATTAAGCCGTGGCTGACTGTTGAGACGTAGGTTCTTCGCTTATCGGGTCAAGGGGGATTCCCCCTTGCGGGGTGGAGGGGCAGAGCCCTTCCCCGTCGGAGACACCAGCAAAACATACGCGCCGCAGGCTTGCTTTTTTATACAAAGCACCGCAGGCACATTCTTTGACTACGTAATACTATGCACCACAGCATTTTTTGTATTTTTTGCCACTGCCGCAAGGACACGGTGCATTGCGACCGATTTTAGGCTCGGCGCGCTTTGCAGGCTTGTTATCTTCTTCACCACCGGAGTAGGTGACAGCAGTTTCTTCTTTGTGACGGAATTCATCACGCAGCACTTCCTGCTCTTCTTCTTCGGCACGCTGAATACGCAGACGGGTAAGTGCTTTGAACACGTTTTCGCGAATGCGGAAAAGCATATCTTGGAAAAGTTCAAAGCCTTCACGTTTGTATTCCTGCTTAGGGTCACGCTGACCGTAACCGCGTAAACCGATGCCCTCACGAAGGTGATCCATGTTGAGAAGGTGTTCTTTCCAGCAGCGGTCAAGTTCTTCCAGCAGGAAGTAACGGAGCACATCTTCGTATACTTCGTTTGCATCGTTTTTAAGAACAGCAAGCCGCTCTTGAACAGCCTTGTGTGCATATTCTTCTGAAGGAACAGATGTAAGGTCGATGGATGCAGAAAGGTTGAAGATTTCGTCAAGCTGAACAGGCAGTGCTTCGGCAAGTTCGCCGCGATCTTCCGGCTTGGTTGCGTTCCACTCTTCGTAAAGCACATCCATGAGGTCAGAGAGAAATTCCTGAATCAGTTCTTCCTGACTTTCATTCATCATGATTTCACGGCGAAGGGTGTAGATAACCTCACGCTGCTGGTTCATAACGTTGTCGTAGTCGAGAAGCGTTTTACGAATTTCGAAGTTGCGACCTTCAACACGTTTCTGAGCATTTTCGATTGCTTTAGAAACCATGCTGTTTTCGATAGGCTCACCTTCATCCATGCCGAGTTTCTGCATCATGTTAGACATACGCTCGGAAGCAAACAGGCGCATCAGGTCATCTTCAAGAGACAGGTAGAAACGTGAAGAACCCGGGTCGCCCTGACGACCGGAACGACCACGCAACTGGTTGTCGATGCGTCGGGATTCATGGCGTTCTGTACCCAGAATGTGGAGACCGCCAGCTTCTTTTACGCCTTCACCAAGCACGATATCAGTACCACGACCCGCCATGTTGGTTGCGATGGTAACGCGACCTTTTTGACCGGCTTCAGCAACAATCTGCGCTTCCTGCTCATGGTGCTTTGCGTTCAACACATTGTGAGGAATGCGGCGCTGTTTGAGCAACTGAGAAATAAGTTCGGATGTCTCGATAGAAATGGTACCGACAAGAACTGGCTGATTGTTCTTATGCAATTCTGCAATGGAATCGGCAATTGCATTGAATTTTTCGCGATTGGTGCGGTAAATGACATCAGGGAAATCTTTACGGGTCATCGGACGGTTTGTCGGAATGGAGCAAACTGCCAGATTGTAAATTTGCTGGAATTCAACAGCTTCTGTGTCCGCTGTACCAGTCATGCCGCCCAGTTTTTCGTACATGCGGAAGTAGTTCTGGAAGGTGATGGAAGCAAGTGTCTGGTTTTCTGCTTCAACTTTAACGCCTTCTTTAGCTTCCAACGCCTGATGCAGACCATCGGAGAAACGTCTGCCCGGCATGAGACGACCGGTAAATTCATCAACAATAACAACCTGACCTTCTTTAACAATGTAATCAACATCGCGTTTGAAGATTTTATGCGCTTTCAACGCCTGCAAAACGTGATGCTGCAAGGTGATGTTTGTCGGGTCGTACAAGTTGTCGATTTTAAGAAGCTGTTCGACACGGATGACGCCTTCATCTGTGAGAGATACAGAGCGGGCTTTTTCATCCATTGTGTAGTGCGTTTCTTCTTTAAGGGAAGGAACAATATTATCAATTTGACCGTACAGAGCGGTGGAATCTTCAGATGCACCGGAAATAATGAGTGGTGTACGGGCTTCATCAATGAGGATGGAGTCAACTTCATCGACAATCGCAAAGTGATGAGGGCGCTGAACAAGCTGCTCTTTGTAGAACTTCATGTTATCACGGAGATAATCGAAGCCGAATTCGTTGTTTGTACCGTAGGTAATGTCGGAGCCGTAGGCTGCTTTGCGCTCTTCATCACTCAGACCATGAACAATGATGCCGGTAGTAAGACCAAGGAAGCTGTACAGCTGTCCCATCCACTGAGCATCTCGTGTTGCAAGATAGTCGTTAACGGTGATGACGTGTACACCTTTGCCGGTAAGGGCATTCAAAACAACAGGCAGTGTTGCTACAAGAGTTTTACCTTCACCGGTTTTCATTTCAGCAATTTTACCGTCGTGCAGCGCACAACCACCGATAAGCTGAACATCGTAGTGACGCATGCCGAGTACACGGACACCAGCTTCACGGACAAGTGCAAAAACTTCAGGGAGAATTTCTTTAAGTTCTGTTCCGTTGGCAACTTCTTCCTTGAGTTCGGCTATGCGTGCTGGAAAATCTTCATCCGGTAAAGCTTGAATAGTTGGTTCGAGGTCGTTGATCTGCTTGATAACCGGACGCAGACTTTTTAGATAGCGGTCATTTTGAGTGCCGAACACTTTCTTTATAACGAAGTTGATCATTATTTCTCCTGAAAAACAGTATAAAACTCCATATAAGTATGGAGAGAAAATTTATAATAGCCGCAGAGTTATGCCGACCGTGCATTATTCTGCGTTAGTTTGAAAAAAAATCACTGTACTATACGCATTAACAGTATGCTTTTCTTTTATCTTTTTTCTGTTTACCGAATTATGCGGCTACACAGTGTGGTGCATAGACTGTATTTTGAACGTAACTAAGTACAGAAGGGCGTGTTTGTGACTCAAACACAGGTCAATCCGGTAATAGGTACTGGAAATCAATTAATAACGCAATGAGGATTGGCAAGGGCTAACAGCTTCTTTTTTTGCTTTTCAAAGCGTTTCTTAGAGCACTATGGCTCAATGATATCCAGCCAATGCCCAACCTTTACTTTTTCTCCATTACAAACTGGAGCGGTGCCGCGTAACTGAAGGGTGCAGCCGCTGCATCCAGTGATGACTAAATACGTGGATTCGACTTCGGTACAGAGGTCGGATTCAAGCTCGTCTTCGTCATCATACAGGTCGCATAAGCAGTTCCCCATGGGCTTGCTGTAGCAAGGGATGCTGTCATCCTTTTTCGGTGGTTGCTGTAATAAGTTTTCCCAGCAGCGGGTGGCTACCTTGCGAGTAAGTTTTCGGTTGCCAAGCTGAGCTATACCGCCCATACCGCAGCATGAGGCGGAGTCGGGGGAGCTTATTTCATCGTAGAGAATTTCTTTGAGCCAAGTGTAGTCAAGGTCATTGCCGTGCCAGTGGCAGGGTTGATGATAACGGATGACAAGATTGCTCGGAGTATCCACTGTAAAAAGAGAGTTTCCCCATAAGGTAGAAATGGGACGCAATGCTTTTGACCATGCTTCCTGTTCGCCTTCCGCCCAACCTAGCGAATCATCGCGAACATATTCTGCAAGTCCAAGATAACAGGTTGCACAAAATGTTACGATGAGCGGACGCTCTGCTGCACGCCATGCCCGCAGGTTTTGCATGCGACTTTTGTGCGCGGCTTCCGGTGCTCCGGCATGATCCAGTGTTAGCCCGCAACATGTTAAATCTTTGGTAGGAAGCAGGGTATAGCCAAGATTTTTGAGTATCGATTCGCTTTTGTACTTCCAACTTTTTTGAACACGGTTGGCTGTGCAGCCGGAGAAAAGCAGTACATGCTGACCTTCTCCTATTTCTTTGTCATATGTTGCAACAGATATGTAGGCAGGAATATCAGTTGCAGGCTGCATTGCCTGAATAGATTGCACTAAACGGGTTGCTTCGTTTTTACCTTTTGAATCTGGTGCAGCTTTGCTCAATGTAGAAAGCATTGGCCAGAGAACAGCACCTTGGTTAATCCAGCGCTTCCACATCCATTGTTTCCAACCGGGGTGTGCGGCTCGCATGTTTGCAAGCTGTTGCGGAAAGTTGAGCCCTTGCGGGCAGGTTTTAGCACATTTTCCGCAGGAAAGGCACATTTCAGCAAGTTTAGTACAGTCTGTGACTTTGAGCTGCTGCGCATTTTCTTTCAGGGCAGCAATAGTACGCTGCTTTGCTTTGGGGGTAAGCTCTTCCTGCTTTGTAGAAAGATATACTGGGCAGACTGATACGCACTTTCCGCAAAGAATGCAGGCAGCCTCGCGTTGCTTGGGAGTTTGTGCTTTTTCAGGAGAGGTAGTGGTTGTGGCGTTGTCTTGAGTCATACTACTGTTCCCCTAAAATGCTTTGCCCGGATTCATAATAGAGTGGGGGTCAAAAATTTGTTTGATTTGTTTCATGAGCAAACGCTCTGTCTTACTAAGCTGTAAGTGCACATATGGAGCCTTGATAAGCCCTACACCGTGTTCGCCGGATAGTGTTCCTTGCAGTGAAAGAACAAATTTTGAAATTTCTGACTTGGCAGATTTTGCCCGTGCCAGCTCCTGCGCGTCAGATGCATCGTGCATAATGTTCACATGAATATTGCCATCGCCGACATGTCCAAAAGTAAGAATCGGTAACGTGTGTTTTTCCGCAATATCACGAATGCCTGTTACAGCTTGAAGCAGCTTGCCGCGAGGGACGGTAACATCGTCAGAAAATTTGTTGGGTGCAACTTTAAAGGACGCAGGGTTGATAGAGCGGCGCACATCCCATAATGGCTCCTCCTCTTCTTTACCCATACCTGTGGTAGACCATAACACGTTGCATGCTTTGAAAATGGCTTCGGCTTTTTCTACATCAGCTTGCAAAGCCTGATGTGAACCGTCAAAGCGCAATAAGAGAGAGGCTGTTACAGTGGAAGGCCACGCTACAGCTCCCGCATCTGACAGGGCTGTAAGAACTTCCGGCCCCATAAATTCGAGCGCAGCCGGAAGCATCCCCGCTTTAAACATAATTTTGATTGCGTGCAGTGCTTCTTCAAGGTTCGCAAAACCTGCGAGGATAGAAGCTGTTGATTCCGGCTTTGGGATTAACTTCAGCGTCAGCTCAGTCATAAAGGCAAGTGTGCCTTCGCTGCCTGTAAGAAGACGAAGCAGGTCAAGTCCGACAACATTTTTGTGGTTGCGTCCACCGCAGGTAATTGTTTTACCTCCGGGGAGTACCGCTTTGCAGCCAAGCACCCATTCGCGCGTCACACCGTATTTCAGTGCACGCATCCCACCAGCACACGTTGCGACATTTCCGCCGATGGTGGATATCCCCAGACTGGCAGGGTCTGGTGGGTAGAAGAGTTTTTCTTGCTCGACCCGTTTTTGCAAATCGCCGGTGATGACCCCCGGTTCGACGCGGGCAATAAAGTCATCTGAATCAACCTCAAGAATCGAATCCATTTTGAGGGTTGAAACAACGATGCCCGGTTTTTTAGGAACACAAAGCCCTACAACGTTTGTTGCACGGGCACGAGGGTAGAGCGGTATGCGCTCTGTATGTGCCCAGCGCATAAGCTCGACAATCTGCTCTTCTGTTTCTGGACGAACCACAGCAAGCGGTGTCCCTTCAAGGCGGCTTGCATCGGCTTCAAATACAACCATTTCTTCCGGTGTCAGCAGACAATCTGAACAGGGAAAAAGGTTTTGCAAAAATCTACGTTGGGGAAGAGAAAGTAACGTCATACAGCTATCCTGAAAATGGTGAAAAAATTGTTAGCAAAATTTTTACACCAGCAGTTACTTGCAAATATACATTTGTGAGAGGGCAAAAGGGCAGTGATCTGGTAAGTACAATCCATTCGAAATGCAGGAATTAATGGTGCAGGTTCGTTTGTGGATTCTAGTATGACTTCAATATGTCCCTGCTTGTCACTCTCATGGTATTTAACAATAGAATATGCCGGAAAGAACGCACTGATGCGCTGTTTCCGGCATATAAAAAACGTTAGCGATCCATCATCTGTCGCGCAAGGTCGCGGGCTGCATCGCGCTGCTTGATGGTTTCACGTTGGTCATGTAATTTTTTACCACGGCACAAACCGATTTCCAGTTTGATTCGTGAGTTTTTGAAGTAGAGTTTAAGCGGTACAACTGTGAGTCCACGTTGCTCTACTTTAGTCATCCACATTTCAATTTCTCGACGGTGGAGGAGAAGCCTGCGGTCACGGTCTGGATCGTGTTGTGAATAGCCAGCATTTTCATAAGGGGCAATGTGCATCCCTACAATCCATGCTTCACCATCTTTGTAGCTGATATAGCTGTCGGTGAAGGCTACTTGTCCGGCACGCATAGATTTTACTTCTGTGCCCAGCAGCGAAAGACCTGCTTCCTGTGTATCAAGCACTTCGTAATAACGACGTGCTTTTTTATTAACGGCAATAGAGCTGCCGCCACTTTTCTTTTTTTTCTTTTTGCTCATTACGGTTCCGTTATATCATCCTGCTCAATGAGTGACGCAAAGAAGGACAGTTCTTCAGGGAAGCGTTTAAAAATACGCTTGCGAACTTTTGTATTGATTCTGGAGACGGTAGCGTGCGTGAGCACATCCCCTAGCAGTTCAATGCATTCTTCCATGTCAATTTGGCGGATTACGCGTTTAATTCCCGGAATAGCTTGCGGCGCAATAGAAATTCCGTCAACTCTCATACCCATTAAAATAGGTACGCAATACGGGTCGGATGCCACCTCGCCGCAGACTGAGGCTTCAATACCTTCCTTGTGCGCTGCATCAATAACGAATTTTATCGAGCGCACAATGGCTGGGTGAAGCGGTTGGTAAAGATACGAAACATGTTTATTGGTTCTATCAATACCCAGTGAATATTGAATAAGATCGTTTGTTCCGATGGAGAAAAAATCTACTTCGCGGGCAAGAGTGTCTGCAATCATTACAGCGCTTGGCAACTCAATCATAATCCCGACTGGAATATCCGGATTGTATGCAATGCCTTCCGCATCAAGCTCGCTCTTAACAGAGTTAAGTACAAAACGTGCCTGACGCAACTCTTTTAAGCCGGAGATCATCGGGAACATGATGCCAATATTGCCATGAACGGATGCACGAAGCATTGCGCGTAACTGTGTGCGAAAGACTTCTTGGTACCGCAAACAGAATCGGATGCCACGAAGTCCTAGCGCAGGGTTAGCTTCTTCGAGCATCGCATGCTTGTCTAACAACTTGTCTGCGCCGACATCAAGTGTACGCAAAATAACTTTTTGCGGTGCAAGCTGCTCCGCAAGGGTTGCGTACTCTTCGTACATGTCTTCTTCGTCCGGCATTTTTTTCTTATTAAAAAATGCATACTCGGTACGGTAGAGTCCTACCCCTTCGCCACCATTATCTTTTACTTGAACAAGTTCTTCTGCAAGCTCAATGTTGGCACATACCTCCAGACGGTATCCGTCTACTGTTTCCGCAGGAAGATGGCATTGTTTGACGATGGCTTTCTGGTAGTCTTCGAACTGATATTTTCTGTCGCCGTAATGGGCAAGCTCATCTTCGCTTGGGTCGATGAAGATAAGCCCTTTAAGCGCATCAATAATGACAAGATCACCATCTCGAATGGAATCTTCAAGGTCTTCAACACCGACGATGGCTGGAATTTGCAACGAACGGGCAAGGATACCAGTGTGGGAGGTTTTGCCGCCTTCTGCCGTAGCAAACGACATGATTTTGTTGAGCTCAAGCTCGATGGCGTCTGCCGGAGTTAAGTCATGCGCCATAAGAACGCGACGACCTGCGGGTAAATCGACAGGCTTTGGCGTTCCCATAAGTGCTTGCATGATTTTATCACCAACAACACGTACGTCCTGCATGCGCTCTCGGATGTACGGGTCATCAATAGCGCTGAAAGCTTTTGCAATGGTATCGATGGAGCGTTCCAGCGCCCACTCGGCAGTGATTGCGCGTTCCGCAATATTATTTGCTGCGGATTCAATAAGCTTAGGGTCCTGACAGATCATCAGGTGGGAATCAATAATAGCTCCGTGCTCTTTCAATTCTTCAGGAACGCGCGCACGAGCATCCATGAATCCCTGTCGCACTTCTTCTGCCGCATTGCGGAGGCGCTGGGTTTCAATTGCCACCAGATGGTGTGGAATGGTTTCGCGCGGGATGCGGCGCTCTTTCTGGCGGTTAACAAAGTAAGCCTTACCGATAGAAATACCTGCTGAAACAGGAATGCCGCGAAGAATTTTACGAGCCACTATGTATCCCCTTCGAACTTGTCATAAAAAAGTTGACTGATCTGTTCAAGGGCTTCACTGGCATCTGTGCCGGAAGCTTTAATACAAATTTCTGTGCCCTGCGGTGCTGCAAGAGCTAAGATATCCAGAATGGATTTTGCGTCTGCTCTTTGGTCTGCCATGCAAAGAGCAATATCAGCTTTAAATGTTTGCGCCAGTTGAGCAACTTTACCAGCGGGGCGTGCATGCAGCCCTAGCTCATTTTCTACGCAAACAACTGCCTCTAGGCTGTTATTTTCACCTGTAGGTTCCATTGATTGTCAGTTCCTCTAGATTGGGGAAAGTGGAATAACTGTGCTAATCCACGGTAGTATAAAAAACATTAGAAAGCATAAAAGATATACAAGTAATACACGTGATAAATGCAGTCTTCCCACAACAAAACTTGCGCTTAGTAGTGTGCCCGCAATAAGCGACCACTCAATAGTGCTGTGGGTTCCCGGCCAGAACAGGTAGAGCATGAGAACGAGGATGAGGGAGTTTGCAATTTTGATGCGTTCCCCCCAGTTGATTAAGTCCCAATTTTTGAGAGTCGTAATCATTTGCAGCCCATTCCGGACTCCTGATACAAAGGTGACGAATTTAAAGACCTGCAAGGCTGCAAAAAGTAGCAGCGTCCATGACAGGGCAAGAGCTTTGAAGCCTGTAACAAGCATACAGACACTCGATAATGCCCACATTGCGAGCAGGCTGCCGCCAAAAAAAGAATCGCCGATAGCAGAGAGGGTATACGTTGTTGTTTCTTTAACAGAGCTAAGCATTTTAGGAGGCAGATTGCCCCGTGCAATGTGAGACTCCAGTGAAAGGAACACACCGACCAGCAGAGGGGTCCAGAAAGGGTGGGTGTTGTAAAGCTCTAAGTAACGGCTTCTGGCTTCGCGCAGTGCTTCAGGAGTGTTATACAGTTCCCGCAAACCCGGTTCCATAACAAACACCAAGCCTGTATTTTGCAGACCACGAGTGTTGAATCCGGTACCTATAAGGTACGTACGGAGAAAGCAGGTAATAAGAGTGCGGGCAGTAAGCATATAAGTTCCTGATCGTACGATGTATCTGGCTTAAGTATCTTGCATGAACTGGTATACAGCTTTTACTGTCCAGCCGGAAGCTTCTTCCTTAACTCGGCGCGCAATTTCTTTCGGTTTACCACCAAGTTCTGTTTCTTCAGCAATAAGCTTGAGCAGTTCAGCTTCACTTGTTTTTCCACTGGATTCAGGCGGGCCGATAACAACTGTTATTTCGCCCAGCAAATCCTCTGGAATTTCATCATGTTTTTCAAGTCTGCCTAAGATAAACTCCTCATGCCGCTTGGTCAATTCACGAGCGACACATAGTTCCCTTGCTCCCAGAATCTCATACGCCGTTTTAAGTGTTGCGGCTAAGCGATTTTTGCGCTCAAAAAAGACAAGGGTAGAACGGAGATTTGAAAATTCTTCAAAAAGTTTTTTCTGATCGCTGGTTTTACGTGGAGGAAAACCTACGAATGTGAACGGTTGCGGAGCTATTCCGCTGGCTGCAAGTGCTGTAAGTGGTGCACTAGGACCCGGAACAACAGATACGTTGATGCCGTTTTCACGCGCGAGTTTCACAAGGCGGTAGCCGGGATCTGAAAAAAGCGGCATACCTGCATCAGAAACAACGGCAAAGACCTGTCCTTCCTGCATTGCTGCGATAATACCGGGTGCTTTCGCTTCTTCGTTATGATCGTGGAAGCTGACCAGTTTTTTGGCGGTAATACCTGTAGATTTTAAAAGCAGACCGGTGCGGCGGGTATCTTCCGCAAGTAAAATATCGACAGTCTGGAGCACTTCTCGTGCTCTGGGAGAAAGATCACCATGGTTGCCAAGCGGTGTTGCCACCACCCAAAGGCTGGGAGAGTTCGAAGGCATCTTGAATGTGCTCCACCTGATACCGTTCACCGGTTTTGGTGACTGCAAGCAGGTCGAACCGGCAAGGGGTATCCCAAAGATTGTTTTGAGAGATATAGTGCTGTGCAGCGTTGCACAGCTTTTTTATTTTTGATGCAGACAGGGCGTTGATAGCCGACTCCATGCTGGAGCAGGAGCGTGTTTTGACTTCTGCAAAAACAACATACTCACCCTTTGTACAGACAATATCCAGTTCGAGGTGTTTAGCACGCCAGTTGCGGGTCACAATTGAGTACCCGTGGTCAACTAAATAGGCGGCGGCTGCATCTTCTCCGGCTATGCCTGTTCTAAGGTGTGATGCTACCATAGTAGGTTTTGTTCTTGTTTTGCAGGTTCCGGCTTTACCTTCGCAAAGGTGAGCCTGTGCATTTTACACGGTCCCTTTGCTGCAATGGCTGCAATATGTTCTTTAGTGCCGTATCCTTTATGGCCTGCAAAGCCATAGCCACCATATCGTTTATCGAGTTTGACCATAAGGTTGTCTCGGAACGTTTTGGCGAGAATAGATGCGGCGGAGATTGCTTGAATTTTTAAATCACCCTTAACGATGCTCTGCTGCTCAATGGTGCCTGCTATCTCGGTAGGTATAGTTGCATTGCCGTCAATAGCAAGAAAAACAGGGGCAACGCCCAAGCATTGCACTGCTCTGTGCATCGCTTGAAAGGTTGATTGCAAAATATTAATGCGGTCAATTTCTTCCGGCCACGCAACACCAATTCCCCAAGCAAGAGATTTTTCTTTGATTTGAGGATAGAGTGCTTGCCTGCGTTTTTCAGTCAGCTTTTTTGAGTCCGTGAGTCCTTCAATTGGATTGGAAGGATCAAGAATACAGGCACCTGCTACAACAGGTCCAGCAAGACAGCCGCGACCGGCTTCATCAATACCGGCGAACGGTGTTGGCCAGTCTGTCTCTTCAAGCGAAGCAGTAAAAAGCGTGAGAGTATTTTGTTTCATAGCGGGCTGTTACATTCCTGTACGCAGGGTAGCATGTGTTGGAAAGAGAATACAGAAGTTGTTGATCGTAAAAAAGGGAGCTGGCATCGCCAACTCCCTTAGAAAAACTAATCGATGCAGTCTTGAGACTACCAGCGGTTTTTCGGCTTGATACGAGCAGCTTTACCTTTGAGGTTACGGAGGTAGTAAAGGCGGCTACGACGTACGCGACCTTCCTGAACAACTTCAACGCGCTCAATAGATGGGGAATGCATTGGGAATACACGCTCAACGCCAACACCGTCAGAAATTTTACGAACAGTGAAAGTTGCGTTGGTTGTACCGTTGCTTACACGGATTACTGCGCCCTGGAAAACCTGAATGCGTTCTTTTTCGCCTTCGATAATACGCATGTGAACTTTTACAGTGTCACCAGCTTTAAACTCAGGGATATCCATGCGAAGCTGTTCGCGTTCGATTTTTTCAATAATATTCATTTTAAAATGCCTTTTTTCGCAGCACAAGTCTGCGTTAAAAAATTACGTTACGGGTCAGCCCTATAAAGCATCACCCAGTATCCGGTCAATAATGATAGCAGCAGCAGTTCTTACAGATAAGTGGTTGTACCCATCAAGGTATCTAACCGGACGCAGCATTCTGTCACACATATCCAGAACCTGCGGTGCAAGACCATGAGCTGTACCAAACAGGAGCAGTATCGGTCGGTCCACCATTACGTCACGTAGTTGTTCGTAATGCATGTCGCCAGCCCCTCTGGCACTCGTCGCAACCAGTAGAGGGCGTTGGCCGGTACGCTCTATAATATCCTCGATCGCTTCCTGAACATAGCGGACGCCCTTGATAATCTGTAGGGCTTCCCCTCTATCCGGGTTAGCTGTTGTTCCCGCCCCTGTTACCCAGTGCTTGAGAATATCTGCAAGCATCTGTTGCTGGTCTTCAATCGGGGTAGAAATATAGTACCCACCAAGACCATAGGTGCATGAACAGCGGGCTATATCGTGGATGTCAAGATTTGTCAAAGAAACGGCAACAGATTTATTTTCTTTATTGACCACAGGGTAGTGCACCAGTGCGCAATAAAGGTTTCTTCCTATTCGTTCTCTGTCTTCATTCTTCAATGTTTCCATATCATTAGCGTCGAGTGGGGCACTATGAAGAATGTCGGGTCTTTCGTGCAGAGTAAGTTTTAAAGATTGTTCCTTGCGCCACTCTGCAATGCGCTTATGATCACCGGAGCGAAGAACCTCGGGAACTGTCAGCCCTTCATACTCGACGGGACGAGTATAGTGTGGGTATTCCAACAGTCCAGAGGAAAAGCTTTCCTCTTCACCGGAATCTTCGTGCCCCATGTAACCCGGAACAAGGCGGGCGGTAGATTCGATTATTGAAAGAGCAGCTGTTTCGCCACCGTTAAGAACGTAGTCTCCAATGGAAACCGGCTCGATGTCGAAAAGCTCTTCTAAACGGGCATCAAACCCTTCGTACCGACCGCAAATAATCGTGATATCTTCTTCCTTGGAAAGCTCTTTAGCCATGGACTGGGTAAATGGCTTTCCTTTAGGCGCCATCATAAGAATGCGCCCCGGCTTTTTGATATTGCGTAATGTTTGCACCAGCGGATCAAGCATCATAACCATACCGGGACCACCGCCATAAGGGCGATCATCAACAGTTTGGTGTCTGTCGGTCGCAAATGCACGCGGATTGTGAAAATCAAAAGCGACCAGACCGGAGTCCGACGCTTTTTTCATAAGTCCGCATGTTAACGCAGAGTCAAAAAACTCTGGGAAAAGGCTGACAATATTAAATTGCATAATGTGCGCTACTTCTCGCTTAGGTAAAGATCCAGCAAGCCGGGAGGCGGCGCTATGGTTACTGTATTTTCGTCAAGATCGATGTTGCTGACAAACTCTTCTGTAGCAGGGAAGAGTACTTCTTTTTTGTCTGTAGTTGTAATAACCCAGACTTCAGCTCCAAGGTTGAACTGAAATGCAGTAATACGACCAACTACAGAGCCGTCTTCTTGCACAACAGTCATTCCTTCCAACTGATGGAGGTACACTTCTTCTTCAGTAAGTTCCGGCAATTCAGCATCAGGAACCAAAACCTTCACATTACGTAACTCTTCAGCACAGTTTCTATTACGGCAACTTTCAAGCGTGAGTAATTCCTGCCCCTTGTGAGGGCGGGAAGAAATAACCTTGTGTTCAACAGGTTTATTTTTGCCTTTTTGAAGCCAGACTGTGTCTTTCAAGAGAAAAGGGGAGTCCGCGAAGTAATTAACGCAGACTTCCCCCCGCAATCCGTGTGGCTTGACTATCAATCCAATTTCAATGAAATGAGTTTCAGTCATATGCCCTTAGGACGTTCTATTCAAGAATTTCCAGAACAGAACGTTTCTTGGCTTTTGTGGAGGCGGCGCCGAGGATGGTCCGCATTGCACGAGCAGTGCGTCCCTGTTTGCCGATTACCTTGCCAAGGTCTTCTTTTGCAACCTTGAGTTCCAGAACAGAGGTCTGTTCACCTTCAACTTCGGTAACGATAACTTCGTCAGGGTTGTCCACCAGTGACTTAGCGATATACTCAACTAGATCTTTCAACACGACTCACCTCCACTCGTTGTTCAGCATGATATCAATATCAACTATCGATGACCTGCTGAGAGAAAGCTGTCAACAGAAAAAGCTACTTAGCTTTCTTGATAAGACCACGAACGGTTGGAGTAGGCTCAGCGCCTTCTGCAAGCCATTTCTCGATCTTTTCCATGTCGAGCTTGATTTCAGCTGGTTCTACCATAGGGTTGTAGTAACCGAGGTACTCAAGAGGACGTCCGTCGCGACGGCTCAGGTTGTTAGCAGCCACCACGCGGTAAAATGCACGCTTCTTGTTGCCCATACGGGTCAGTCTCAACTTAACGGCCATATTGGTGTTCTCCCATTATATTTTGTAATCATATGGTTTTTTTTCAAGAAAGCAATACTGACATTGTTGAGTCAGCGTATTTCTTTAACAGGAGCGAAATTATTTCTTTTTGCGCCCTTGTTTTTTCTTTTTCTTTGCTTTTTTGCGGGCGTCACGTTTTTTCTGGAGTTCCTTTTTTGTAGGGCCGGAGGAATCATCCATGCCCATTCCAGGAAATCCACCCATGCCCGGGAGTCCACCCATACCGGGTAAGCCACCCATGCCAGGCATGCCGCCCATGCCGCCAAGAGCATTCATATCAGGCATTTCGCCGCCACCTAAACCGCCCAGACCAGGAAGTTTAGGGAATTTGCCTTTTTTGCCCTTACCGCCACCCATCATTTGTTTCATCATTTGACGCATTTGGGTAAAGCTTTTGATAAGGTCGTTAACGTCTTTGAGTTTAAGACCACAACCTTTAGCAATACGCTCTTTGCGGCTCTGATTGATGAGCTGCGGATTGCGACGTTCCTGATTCGTCATTGAGTTGATAATAGCTTCAATGCGATTCAGTTCGCTATCCGGTACATTAAGATCGCCAAGTTTGTTCTTGAGCGCTCCCATGCCCGGAATCATTTTTAAGATGCTGTCCAAAGAGCCGAGTTTTTTCATACGGCGCATTTGAGTGCGGAAATCTTCAAAGTCGAATTCCGCTTTTTGCATCTTGCGCGCCATTTCTTCGGCTTCTTCTTCGCTTACTTCAGCTTGCGCTTTTTCAACGAGCGTAAGCACGTCGCCCATTCCAAGAATGCGACCTGCTATACGGTCCGGATGGAAAATTTCCATCTCAGAAAGTTTTTCACCCATACCGACAAATTTAACGGATTTGCCAGTGACGGATTTAATGGAAAGTGCTGCACCACCGCGTGCGTCACCGTCCATTTTGGTGAGTACTACACCAGAAATTTCAAGCTGGTCATTAAAGGATTCCGCAACAGTTACGGCGTCCTGACCGGTCATTGCGTCAGCAACAAACAGAATTTCCTGTGGAGAAACATCTCGTTTAATATTCGAGAGTTCTTCCATCAGTTGTTCGTCAATATGCAAACGACCTGCGGTATCGATGAGGACAACGTCGTATTCGTTCTCTTTTGCTTCAGCAAGAGCGGCGTTGGCAATATCTACCGGATTCATGTCCGGTGTTGACTGATACGCAGGAATACCAAGCTGTTTTGCCAGAGTATGCAACTGGTCAATCGCAGCAGGGCGGTATACGTCAGCAGGAACAAGGAAAGGTTTCTTGTTTTGCTTACGCAGTAAATTTGCAAGTTTTGCAGAGGAGGTAGTTTTACCGGAACCCTGCAAACCGACCATCATGATAACTGTCGGTTTTGAGCCAGAAAGATTGAGTTCTGTGGTGTCACCACCAAGCAGATCCACAAGCTCGTCGTGTACTATCTTGATTACCTGCTGTGCAGGGTTGACACCTTTCAGTACATCCTGACCAAGACATTTTTCGCCAACACGGGCGATAAATTCTTTAACAACTTTAAAGTTAACGTCTGCTTCGAGCAGCGCAAGGCGCACTTCTCTCAGGCCAGCCTGTACGTTTTCTTCGTTCAAGGTCTTTTGACCACTGAACTTTTCAAATACACCGTTTAATCTGTCAGATAAGGTCTCAAACATCAGCACTCCGCAAGATAGACATAAGAGATGGTTCGTTAAGTGAGATTACGAAATAAGTCAAGTTTAGAATGGCAAATGCCCAAGCCCTGACCGGCAAGCGAGGTTTACTGTATTTCATAATGAAAAGAAAGTATGCATTTTATCTAAGACAATGAGACGCAACGCTTATTATATTTATTTACAATATTTCAATATGTTAGAATTGAGTAGTTGTTTTTTGTCTGGTGATGGAGTGGTCGGTTTGTGTGTGAGGTTAATCTGAGCTCGTTGTAATCTGTTTGAATGTCGACTGAAAGATTGTTGAAAAAAAGTGCATAAAGTTTGAATGCCATTTCTGCGTATCAAGCGAGTGAATGGTCTGTAAGGGTAAGACCGTTAGTCAACGTTACCATGCGGAGTTTTACCTTTGCTTGCAGGGATTATGTGTCTGCTCAGATTACGCTTATGTCATGTGCGGGAAGTAACTGCTGCAACACATATGTCTTGTGGATGGATGCTGCTTGGTAGAATTTAACGATATCTAACTCTGTGATGAGTGCGCAGTCAGGACAGCTTGCGAGTTCTTCACATCTGTTTTTCCACATTTGCCCTTGGTATGGGGGGATTTCTTCCTGTCGTCCTTGCAGGAACGCTCCTTGCTCCATCGCAAGCTGCCAATATCCAGACCGCTGGTGTTTGTTGCCGGGGCTTGCAAAAATGATGGCAATTGAATCTTGAATTTTTTCAAAAGGAACTGGGTGAGGGTCGGAAAGGTCTGGTCTGCGTTCAGCAAATTGGATGAAAAGAGAATAAAGAGCCTCTGCGGCTTCCATGAAGTCGTCAGGATTATGTCTTCGGATTTTTTCACCCTGCGCAGTGGGTTGGTATGACCACGTCAGGTAGGGGATATCTGGAAACGAGGTCGCAGCACCGTGTCCTAGTGCTGCTGTTGTTTGCGCTGCTTGGATGTCTGGTTGAATGTATTTGAATTTATCTAGAAAGTGGGCACGCTCCGAATCAAGGGTTGCAACCTCGGTTACAGGCTCATGTATTGCGATGGTTTCTTGCGTGATTTGATTGTACTGAGAACTGGCACCGGAAAAATTATGATGAGAAAAGGTATCTGCGATAACATGTGCGGCTATACCTATTAGCATAGGGGCAAAAGTAGTGTCTGCCAAAAGCAAGTGATGTGCTGCCATTTCAGCAGTCGTCGCACTGTTTTTTTTGCAGATGAGGCGTTCTGTAAAGGTGCCGCCGGAGGCTCCCGGTAGAAAATGAAATGGAATCCAGATGTTGCGTTGTGCGTCTGTAGAACAGTGCGCTGTTTGCTGGAAGTGGTGTCCTGTCGGAGTAGTGTTTAGTTGTCCACCATCTGCAAAACAAATGGATGATGATTCGACATTATCATCCACAAATTGAGAGGCTGTGGCAACAAGCTCTGCAGTCTCTTGATTCAGTCCAGCTGCACGTGCAAGTGTATATGTTCCGTAATAATGCATATCTATCTGCATAGGGTTCTCCTAGTTCAGCGATGATAGTGTAGAGCCACCCCGATGCAGAAGACATAGTTTTGTTGAGATTAGAACTCAGTTATTTAATACAATTTCTTCTTTTGCCTGATGCTATTAGAAAAGGGTGCAGCCTTCACGGTTGCACCCTTTTTATGTAACTAAAATGTGTTTTGCGGTTATGCGAAGCTTTCAATAGCGCGTTTAAACCCGTCAGCTGATCGTTTGATGACTTCTTCTTCTACGCAGAAAGTGAGTCGGAAATATCCAGGGCCGCCAAATCCGGAACCTGGTACTGCGAGGATTTTTTCTTCCATAAGACGGTTGCAGAACGCCACATCGTCTCCACCCGGTGCTTTAGGGAAGAAGTAGAATGCACCTTTAGGCAAGTGGAAGTCATAGCCTGCATCAGTAAGAACTTTTGCCATAGCATCGCGGCGTTTTTCATAAATTACGGGATCAACCTGAGCGGTAAGCGCTGCTTTGAGCATATGTTGTCCCACAACCGGAGGGTTCACAAAACCGAGGATGCGGTTTGTAAGCATCAGTCCGTTAATAAGCTCCTGACGAGCTTCCATGCGTGGAGTAACGGCAATATACCCGACTCGTTCTCCTGCCATAGACAGGTTTTTGGAGAACGAAGACATAACAATTGCGTAGTCATACAGTGGAAGGACGCTTGGAACATCTATGCCGTCAAAAGCCAGAAAGCGGTAAGGTTCATCAGAAATAAGGTAAACAGGGCGATTGTTCGCCTTGGTATGTTTTTCAAGAACCGCTGCAAGTGCTGTGAGCTCTTCTTTAGTATATACAGCGCCTGTAGGGTTGTTTGGAGAATTTATGATGAGTGCCCGAGTTTTTGGTGTAATGGCTGCATCAATTGCGTCAATGTCTAGTTCGAAGGTGTCCGGCTTGGACATAACAGTGCGGAACGTGGCTTGATGGTTGGAGGCGTAAAAGCCGTATTCAACAAAAAAAGGTGCCACAGCGAGTACTTCGTCACCCGGTTCCATGACTGCACGGAAGAAAGCATTCATAGCACCAGCAGCGCCGCATGTGAGCACGGTGTCTTCTGCTGTGATTGCAACGCCTTGTTCCTTCAAGACTAAATCAGCAATAATCTGGCGTGCCCACGGAAAGCCGCCGTTCGGCATATAACCGAAGGTAAACGGGGTAGTTGTCTCTTTTGCAAGATCGCCGAGGATGTCGCCTATCATTGATGGTGCGGGAACGTCAGGGTTGCCGAGACTAAAGTCGCAAACCGCATCTGCACCATATTGTTTCTTTAAAGCGATGCCGGATTCAAACATTTTTCTGATCCATGAAGAGTTTTCGATGAATCCGGAAATTTGAGAGGAAAGAAGTTGCATGAGATACCTCGTATAAAATGCGTCAAATTTTACTAAATTGTTATCAAAAATTGATAGGCAATCTTGCGCGAAGTGTCCAGTTAAGGGCTACAAAAAAACGCCGCACTCAAGAGTACGGCGTTTTTCGCTTTAAAAAGGTTCAGCTTCCATGCGGAGTCTGTTCCGTCTGTTCACTGCAAACTGTCTGTTGACTTCTGCAATGTTCTTTTTCTGACGGTTTTCATGAATTTCGCTTGCATGGAAAATTCCTTTTGCAGGATTTTCTGAAGCAACGAGTTCGCGAAAAGCGTCTTCAATGGCTTTCAGCTCGCTGTCATATTGCTTAATCAGCGCTTCTACCTCTGGAATTGTTGTCGGCAAAGACTCTACGTCTTTTTGGTTTGTCTCCACTCATTTCCTCCCTAGGCTTACGAACCATAGTTGGTTCTGGAAGTGTATTGTAGAACATCCAGAATGTAGGCATCAGGTCTGTGATGGTGCCAGGGTTGGACAACTGAAGCGGACGGTTGATGAACGCAAGCTGTCCAAGAGCCATGGTCCAGAACGCATCTGGGCTTGTCCAGATTTTGGCATGAGGAATGTCTGCATTTGGATGCACTTTGTTATCTTCAAGCAGCATGTTGGCTTGAGCTACAAAGCTTTCGATAACTTCAACAGAAGTACCGGCAGGTGCAGCAGGCAACTCAACAGGGCTTTTGGTGGCAGCAGCCTTGATGCAGGTAAGTGCCATTGCCAACGGGAAGTAGTTGGAAGACAGGTTCTGCATGTTAACAGCGTCGGTGGAGTGACCGCGTTCAGGCTTGGTAGCTACAATGCTATCCGGCTTGATTGCAATTGTAAGACCGACAGATTTAAGCAATGCAACAACAGCATCACCTTCGGCAGTATCAAGCGGCCATGTACCGCGCAGTGCAACTTTACCGCCTGCAAAAGCAGGGTAGGCAAGGATGCTTGCACAGATTGTCGGGTCCATGGTGATTGCCGGATATACAGGGAAATCTGGTTCTTCTGGAGAAATAGCGCAGCTAGTGCCTTCGATGCTGTATTCAATACCTGCGGATTCGAAGATAGGGTCGACGATTGCAAGTGCATTGGTAGCCGCAGCGTTTTGTGAAAGATCAATTGTAACGTCTGCTTTCCATGTAGTTGCAGCAACGAGTACTGCAACAACAGCTTCTTCAGAAAGATTTTCTGGAACAACGACTGTCTCTGGAATGATGCCGGAGCATTCGAGACGAGCAGGCAGTCCATTGGAGCGTGGTATAACATGCGCAATACGTGCTCCAAGCTGTGGAAGGAAATTGCGGAATGCAGAGAGGTCTGCATCCTTTAATGTAGAGCCGCCTGTCAGCTTGAGTGTGCCGTGGCTTGCCGCAGCCTGAAGAGCTAAGAGGTATACGTTGAATTCGCTGTTACCTGCGAAAATAACCTTGTCGGCAAAGTCAAGAGCTTTTGATTCTTTGCAGAAAAGGTCGTTGCCTTTCCAGCTAAGACGTGCGCCAGCCTGATTAAAGCCTTTTACAAGGTCGGATACCGGATGAGCAGTAGAAATACCTGTGAGGTTGCACTCTACGCCGTTTGCAGCTGCGAGAGCAATCCAGATTTGTGTAGGACAGAGCGCAGCAGGACCTGTAATGTCAACATTTACAGGCTGTGTGTTTGGTGCAAGACCAAAGCTGTTCTGGTCTTCTGCATCGTCACGAGAGATAAACTCAATGTCCTGAAGCAGTGTAAACATCTGATGCGCGAGGCGAGGGTCTCTGCTGAATTTGGTAGCAGATTCTTCCCATGCCAGACGAATTCTTTTTTCATTAGAAATTGAATCTGTGCCCGCGCCTTCTTTTTTGCGGCGGCGGGTTTTCTTAAGAAGCTTGGATCGACGAGCCAACAGTTTTAAAAGCTCGACATCAAGCTCGGAAATTTCTTCAACGAGGGTCATATTTTTTTTCATTAGAATGTAGCCTTACTTTGGTGGTGTGGCGTTCCCCCTAGCCTGAAACCGCGTGAGTCGCAAGTGGAAATTGGGCTTTCAGAAAAAAAGTCGCGTTTTAAGAAATGTAACATACCAATAGAAGCCGTGCGATTGATAGACAACAAGCTTGCGATATTTAGAAAGGACTCAATGGCATGCTGGAGCAGGTATTAACTGAGCACTCAAACTAATGTGATATTTTTCACAAGGGTGTGGATTGAGTAAAACAGGATAGCTATCGTGAATGAGTGAACAAGCTGTAAAAGAGGTGAGTGCGTGCGACTCTCTGTTTAACTTATTGAATTTAAGTACTATTTGCTGGATGGTGCTCAGAGGCTATATGAGCAAGTGAAAAAAGGTATAAAGTTCTGGCTGAATCGCTTGCAACATCCTGCCAATAATTGTAAATGTCTTGTGTCCATTAGGTCTTATCCAGTGGGGCAAGATTTTTGTTTCTTGAAAAAGTGAATGTAAAAACAGTAAGTTAAAGAAAAAGGCAAAGTCTTTGTGAAAAAAGTGAACAAGACGCTTGACCTTATCTCCAAAGCTTTGTTAGAACTTTCACAAGCGATACGGAAAGCGCCCGTATCGTAGTCTCCCTCTGATTCGGTGGAGCCTAGATGAGGCAGGAACAGATTCCTGCTTTATCGACTCCATCGAGTGGTGGACCCCATCGTGGGAAAAAAGTTTTTAGGTAAACCCCTTAATCGTTGTGTTGGAGGATTAGGTATGCCGACATATGTAGACCCGTCCAAGTGTGATGGCTGCAAAGGTGGCGAGAAAACCGCTTGCATGTACATCTGCCCCAACGACCTCATGATTCTCGATGCAGATGAAATGAAGGCCTTCAACCAGGAGCCAGAAGCATGCTGGGAATGCTACTCCTGTGTTAAAATTTGTCCTCAGGGCGCAATTACAGCACGTCCATACGCTGACTTTGCACCTTTAGGTGGCACTTGTATCCCAATGCGTTCCGCTGATTCTATCATGTGGACCGTTAAATTCCGTAACGGTAATGTAAAACGCTTCAAATTCCCAATCCGTACTACTCCTGAAGGCTCCATTAAGCCTTTCGAAGGTAAGCCGGAACCAACAGATCTTGACAACGAACTGCTCTTTACTGAAGCAGAGCTTGTTGCTCCGATCGAAGCTATGGGTCAGAAGTTTGAAGTTGCAGATGCTGACATCACAATGGTCAAAAAGGCCTCTGCAGTTTAATTTTTACGGAATTTATTCCTAAGGAGATATTATCATGCCGATGATTCCCGCAAAGGAACAGCCAAGAGGCGTAGCAATTGCTGAACCTGCAATTGTAGAACATGATGTTGATATCCTCATGGTTGGCGGTGGTATGGGTAACTGTGGTGCAGCATTTGAAGCCGTACGTTGGGCTGAAAAATACGCACCAGAGCTGAAAATTCTGCTCGTTGATAAAGCTGCACTCGAACGTTCCGGTGCTGTTGCACAGGGTCTTTCTGCTATTAACACCTACCTTGGTGATAACACTGCAGATGACTACGTTCGTATGGTTCGTACTGACCTCATGGGTCTCGTACGTGAAGACCTTATCTTCGACCTTGGTCGTCACGTTGATGACTCTGTTCACCTCTTTGAAGAGTGGGGCCTCCCTTGCTGGATCAAAGACGAGAACGAAAAGAACCTCGACGGTGCTGCTGCTAAAGCTGCTGGCAAGTCTCTCCGTAACGGTGACGCACCAGTTCGCTCCGGTCGCTGGCAGATGATGATTAACGGTGAAGCATACAAATGTATCGTTGCTGAAGCTGCTAAAAACGCACTCGGCGAAGAGCGCATTCAGGAACGTATCTTTATTGTTAAGCTTCTTCTCGACGCTAACGAAGAAAACCGCATCGCTGGTGCTGTTGGCTTTAACCTTCGTGATAACGAAGTACACGTTTACCGTACCAATGCTATGGTTGTAGCATGTGGTGGTGCTGTTAACGTTTACAAGCCACGTTCTACCGGTGAAGGTATGGGTCGTGCATGGTACCCAGTATGGAACGCAGGTTCCACTTACACCATGTGTGCTCAGGTTGGCGCAGAAATGACCATGATGGAAAACCGCTTCGTACCAGCTCGTTTTAAAGATGGTTACGGTCCGGTAGGTGCATGGTTCCTTCTCTTTAAAGCTAAAGCTACTAACTTCCGTGGCGAAGACTACTGCGTAACTAACCGCGCAATGCTCAAGCCATACGAAGATCGCGGCTACGCTAAAGGTCACATCATTCCGACCTGTCTGCGTAACCACATGATGCTCCGTGAAATGCGTGAAGGTCGTGGTCCAATTTACATGGATACCAAGACTGCACTTCAGACCACATTCGAAACTCTTACTCCTGCTGAACAGAAACACCTTGAGTCTGAAGCATGGGAAGATTTCCTCGACATGTGTGTTGGCCAGGCTAACCTCTGGGCTGCAATGAACATTCAGCCTGAAGAAACTGGCTCTGAAATCATGCCTACAGAACCTTACCTCCTCGGCTCCCACTCCGGTTGTTGTGGTATCTGGACTTCCGGTCCAGACGAAGAATGGGTTCCTGAAGACTACAAAGTACGTGCTGCTAACGGTAAAGTATACAACCGTATGACTACCGTTATGGGCCTCTGGACTTGTGCTGACGGTGTTGGTGCATCTGGTCACAAGTTCTCCTCCGGTTCTCACGCAGAAGGTCGTATTTGTGGTAAGCAGATGGTTCGCTGGTGCATCGACCACAAAGATTACAAACCTGCAGTTGCTGAAGACTCCAAAGATCTCGCTAAGCTGATCTACCGTCCATTCGACAACTACATGGCTGGTAAAGACGTATCTACTGACCCAGTTGTTAACCCAGAGTACATCTCTCCTAAGAACTTCATGATGCGTCTGGTTAAAGCAACTGACGAATACGGTGGCGGTGTTAGCACATACTACACCACTTCTGAAGCAGCATTGAACACAGGTTTCCACCTCCTCGATATGCTCGAAGAAGACTCCCTCAAACTGGCTGCTCGTGACCTTCACGAACTCCTCCGTTGTTGGGAAAACTACCATCGTCTCTGGACTGTACGTCTCCACATGCAGCACATCGCATTCCGTACTGAAACCCGCTACCCTGGTTTCTACTACCGTGCTGACTTCATGGGTCTTGACGACGCAAAATGGAAGTGCTTCTGTAACTCCAAATACGATCCAAAGACTGGTGAAACCACCGTCTTCAAGAAGCCTTACTACCAGATCATTCCTACTGCATAATCTGTAGAGCTTCTTACTGAACGTCCGGGGCGGTTGCGGGACACCGCAATCGCCCCTTTTTCTTCCCTTATCAATCCGGTCTAAGCTGAGACAGTGAGCGCTCAACTTATTGTCTTAGCTTAGGCCGTTTTGACTATAGGCCCGAAACAATTGTAGGGAGGATTGCTAAATGTCGAACTCCATACTCGTCGTCGGAGGCGGATTCAGCGGCCTTACAGCCGCCCTTGAAGCTGCTGAGCTCGGCTACGAAGTGTACATCGTTGAGAAATCACCATTTCTCGGCGGCAGAGTGGCACAGCTGAACAAATATTTTCCAAAGCTCTGCCCTCCATCCTGTGGATTGGAGATTCAGTACCAGCGCATCAAAAAGAATCCGAATGTTAAGTTCTTAACTATGGCTACTGTGGATTCTGTTGAAGGTGAAGCTGGAAACTTTACTGTTAAAGTTTCTATTGCTCCACGCTGTACTGCTCCGAGCAGTGCTGATCTTGGTGAACTTGCTGCTTCTCTTGAAAGTGAAGTTGCAGATGAGTTCAACCTTGGTCTTGCAACCCGTAAACCACTTTACATGGACACGCCGTTTGCGTTCCCGAACCGTTACGTTCTGGAACCGAATAAACTGAGCAGTGCTGACGCAATTAAAGTCGGTGCTTCTGAAGCGTGTGATATGAATGAAGCTGCAAAAGAGATCGAACTCTCAGTTGGCAGCATCGTTCTTGCTACTGGTTGGAAACCATATGATGTAACCAACCTGACCAACCTTGGCGCAGGCCAGATTACCAACTGTATTTCCAACATGCAGATGGAACGCCTCGCATCTCCTAACGGTCCTACAGATGGTGCTATCTCTCGTCCTTCAGACGAAAAAGCACCTGAAAACATTGCTTTTGTGCAGTGTGCAGGTTCCCGTGACCAGAACCACTTAGGCTTCTGTTCTTACATCTGCTGTATGGCTTCTTTGAAACAGGCTCTGTACGTTCGCGAACAGTACCCTGATGCAGATGTTACCATCTACTACATTGATATGCGTACTCCTGGTCGTTACGACAAGTTTATGCGCAAAGCTATTGCCGACGAGAAGCTGCACCTCGTTAAAGGTAAAGTAGCTGGTGTAGAAGAAGATGCTGCAACAGGCGATGTGATTGTTGAAGTTGAAGATGCTGTTAAAGGCCACAAAGCCAAAATTCGTCATGACATGGTAGTTCTTGCTACCGGTATGCAGCCAAGCCTTGCAGGTGAAGCTAACCCGTTTGGTGTCACTCTTGATGACGAAGGCTTTGTTGTAGATGGCGAAGCTAAAGGTATCTTCTCCGCTGGTTGTGCTCAAAAGCCTCTGGATGTTATGCGTACTGCTCAGTCTGGTACTAGCGCTGCGCTTAAAGCAATCCAGACGGTTCGTGGGAGGTAGGTAGAATGGCCGAAAAAATTGGCGTATATTTTGACCAGTCTGCATTAGGCATCATTGATGCTGAAGAGCTGAGCACTGGCGTATCTAACAAGTTTGGCGATGCCTGCCCTGTAGTAAAAGTTTTTCCTGTGCTTGCAGCACCAAGTGCACGCGAAGAAATTAAAAAAGACATCGTTGAACAAGGGTTGGACGGAATCGCAATTTGTGGTTCTTCCCCTCGTGTTGACTGGGATATCTACGAGTTTGAGAACGTTATTGTAGAGCGCATTAACCTGCGTGAACAATGTGCAATGGCGTACAAAAACCCGGATGGAACTATCCCTGCTGCTGGCGGCGCTGCTCCTGAATTGCTTATGGCCATGGCTAAAGACTACGTAACCATGGGTATTATTAAGCTTCAGAAAACAGCAGTACCAGAGCCACCTGAGTTTGAAGCTGTTAAAACCATTCTCGTTCTCGGTGGTGGTTGGGCAGGTCTTACTGCAGCAAAACAGGCTGCTGATTACGGCTATGATGTAATTCTTGTGGAAAAAGATGCTCAGCTCGGCGGTAAAGCGCTGAACATGCTCAAAACTGTTCCACTTGAGTTCCCGTATGAAGAAGCTCACGACACTGGTCTTGAAGCAAAAATTGAAGAAGTAACAGCACACGAAAAAGTTACAGTTGTTCTCAACGCAACTGTTGAAAAACTTGCTGGTACTCCAGGTCAGTACACTGCACAGGTTGCTGGTCAGGAATACAGTGTAGGTGCAGTTGTTCTTGCTGCTGGCTGGAAACCAATGGATAACGAACTGCTCGCTCCATTTGGTTACGGTAGCATGCCGAACATTGTTACTTCTGCTGAATATGAAAAGCTTGCTAAAGAAGGCAAACTTGACGCTAAGCGTGTTGCATTTATCGTTAACACCGAAACTGTGACAGGCGGCGACATTTACGCAGCTCCGGAAGAAGCAGAAGCTACTGAATCTGATGAGGAAGCGGAAGACGGTTACGTACATGAGGACTTAGAGTCCGTTCGTCACCTTGCTTACTCAAGCTACGTAAACTCAATGATTGCTCTTAAACAGGCAAACTACCTTTGTGATGCGCATGAAGATGCACGTGCATATGTATTGTACGATTCCATGGTAGTTCCAGGTATTCATGAGCGTTACTACAAAGCAGCTCAGGATCGTCTTGGCATTATGATGTCCAAGGCTGATATCAAAGGCATTACTGAAGAAGAAGGCTCTCTCGTAGTTTCAGCTGGCAACACTCTTATGGGTGATGACGTTGAAATTCCAGTAGATATGGTTGTTCTTCCTACCGGTATTGTTCCTGCGACTGCTAAAGATCCGGTAATGAACTTTGAATACCGTCAGGGACCTGCGTTCCCTGATCTCGACCTCTTCGACGGTTATGCAGATTCTAACTACATCTGCTTCCCATATGAAACTCGTCGTACCGGTGTTTATGCAGCAGGTTGTGTTCGTCAGCCAATGATGATGGACGCTGCTGAAGAAGATGCAATCGGTGCTACCATGAAAGCAATTCAGTGTGTTGAATCTTCCAACCACGGTGTTGCAGTTCATCCTCGTTCCGGTGACCTTAGCTACCCTGTATTCAACTTTGTTCGTTGTACACAGTGTAAGCGTTGCACCGAAGAGTGTCCGTTTGGCGCTTTGGATGATGACGAAAAAGGTACTCCGCTTCCAAACTTCAGCCGCTGTCGCCGCTGTGGTACCTGTATGGGTGCATGTCCAGAACGTGTTATCTCCTTCGATAACTACAACATTGACCAGATCGGTTCTATGATCCGTGAAATCGATGTACCGGACGACATGGAACAGGGCGGACCGCGTGTTCTGATTCTCGCATGTGAAAACGACGCATACCCTGCACTCGACATGGCTGCAATTCGTGGCAAATCATGGAGCCCATACGTACGTATTATTCCAGTACGTTGTCTTGGTTCTGTTAACGCCATCTGGGTTGCTGATGCAATGTCCAAAGGTATTGACGGCGTTATGCTGCTCGGTTGTAAGTACGGTGATGACTACCAGTGCCACTTTGTAAAAGGCTCTGAGATTTGTAATCGTCGTAAAGACAACATCGCTGAAACTCTGGAACGCCTTGGTGTAGAACCTGACCGCGTAGAACAGTATGAAGTTGCAATTGACGAGTACGACAAAGTACCTGGCATGATTGATGACTTCATGGACATGGTCTTCGAGAAAGGTCCTAACCCATTCAAGGGCTACTAGGAGGAGATGGAAAATGGCTCAAAGAATCGAACCTGATCTTCAGTTTGTGAAAGAATTGCAAGCTGTAGGTGGGGACTCGCTGAAAAAGTGCTACCAGTGCGCCACATGCAGCGTAGCCTGCCCCATCTCTCCGGCAAGCAATCCTTACCCTCGTAAGGAGATGGTATGGGCTTCTTGGGGGCTTAAAGATAAGCTCCTGAATAACCCGGATATCTGGCTTTGTCACAACTGCGGTACTTGTTCCGACATGTGTCCGCGTGGTGCAAAACCGGGCGATCTTCTTGCAGCTCTGCGTAATATGGCATACCAGCGCATCAACCCGCTGCCGGTAATCGGTAAATGGCTTTCTAGCCCTAAATACCTGATTAACCTCATTGCCATTCCTGCAATCATTTGGGCCGTTGTCTGGTTCATTCGTGCAGGGCAGATCGGTTCCTTCTTCCCTGAAGGTGAGATTGTTTACGGCAAGCTTTTCCCTGGTGATTTCACCATTGACCCTATTTTTATGATCACTTTCTTCGGAATGGTGGGCATATTCTTCAAGGGAGCTAAAAATCTTCTGGCTACCTTTAAGCCGGAAGGTGAAGTACTCGTACTTGGTAAACAAAAATCCATGTTCCGATGCTTCATTGATGTCCTTGTTGAAGAAGTGGCAACACATAAGAAGTTCAAAGATTGTGGCGATGATAAGTCTGATCGCAAAACCGGTCACTTGCTTGTTTTCTACGCATTCCTTGCTCTTATGGTCGTAACCGGACTTATTGCTGTATCCCACTGGGGCGGCAAACTTATCCCGATGATTGATCTTTTGCACACACCACTTAACCTGCTTAACCCTGTTAAGATTCTGGCTAACCTCGGTGCTATTGCTTTGATCGTTGGTATGGCAATCCTTACCAATAACCGTCGCGGTAAAGATCCGGAAAAAACCAAGTCTAATTACTACGACTGGTATCTGTTGAATGTTATCTGGGCAGTCGCTCTGACAGGCGTATTATCCGAGCTTTTCCGCTTGGCCGCTATCCCCCAGATTGCGTACTCCGTGTACTACGTTCACTTGGTAACTGTATGGATGCTCTTCGCGTACCTTCCTTGGTCTAAACTTGGCCATATTGTGTACCGTACCATCGCGCTTACCTATGTACGTCACATGGGACGCCAATAAGAAACGACTATGTGCCTGCTTAGGCAGGCACACTTCTTAAAACAAGAAAAGACAATCACAAAAACAAATCTTTCCTTGATAATAGGAGGCCCCAATGTCTGATGAAGCTCGTAGAGTTTTCAAAATGGAAACAATTCTCGGTTTAATCGCTGGTAAAGGCGGTACCGATGTTTCTGATTTGCTTTGCTACCTCACCCAGCGTGAACTTTCCGCTGAAGAAGAAGGTGTAGTAGCACCTATGTCTAAAGGCTGGCTGTACAGCATGGAACCTCGTTTCATGCAGTGTTGCTACGAAGAAGGCGAACCATTTGATGCTTGGACTAAAAAACAGGCATCTAAGCTGGGCGGCAACGTTTCCGTTGAACCAATTCCAGCTGCTGATATGGCTAGCATTTCTATTGTTCTCGATAAATTGGCAGACGCTAAAGCTACAGTAGCAGAACAGGCTGCAGCAATCGAAGGTCTTCAGGCTAACGTTGCTGAGTTTGAACCGTTCAAAGCTCAGGCTGCTGATCTTGAGAAAAAAGTTGATGATCTTTCTGGCAAGCTTGAAGCTGCTCAGACTGATCTTGCAAAAGCTAAGAAAGAACTCAAAACTTTCGATGGCAAAGTTGCAATCAACGAAACAGAAGTTGAGTCTTCTGTTAAAGATATCGTTTCTCGCGCAGTTAAAGACGCTCTTGCATCTCTTCCTGCTGGCGCAGCAGTTGCTGCGGCAGGCGATGCTGAAGAAGCTCCAGCTACAGAAGAAGCACCAGTTGAAGAAGCTGGTGGCGGCGTACCGGATGATTTCGGTTTCGGTGCTTCTGGCAGCGACGATAGCGGGTTTGGTTTCTAAGCATAGCTCAGCTTTACCCCATCCAGTATTAAAGCCCAACTGTTATTCAGTTGGGCTTTTTTTGTCGGTAGTGAAAAATAGCTTTGGATTGAAGTAGCTTATTTAGGGGGATAAGCGCTGTACAAACTTTAGTGGTAAGGAAGTGCTCTGGGAGCTAATAAGAAAATATCAGATGAGGTTACGATAGAACTGGTCAGGTAAAGAATAGGTTAGCGGCTAGTATGAAAAAATGAGAGGGCGCGGTCGCTTAGGCTTGTATGGTTAATAAAAGACTAGTAGCTTTGTTCCTGCAAATGTCATTGAATAGGGTGGTTGGAAGCTTATCGGAAAGTTAGCTATTAGCTAACAGTTCGAGTTGTTCATTAATTTTACTTGCTTTGCTTTGACGCTTCATATCGTACATTGAAGCATCAGCGGCTTTAAGCAATTCTATGACAGTGCTTCCATCTTCTGGGTGCTGGCTTACCCCAGCGCTAGCAGATATATAGTGAACAGCGCCACTGAGTTGGATAGGCTCTTCAATTGCTTTAAGCATTGCGGCTGTTTTCTTTCTCAACATTTCTTTGTTATTAATGCCTTCCAAGATAACGATGAATTCATCACCACCCAATCGAGCTACAAAATCTGTACGGCGGCAACCTTTGGCAAGACGCTGAGCAATAATTTCGAGTACCTTATCACCAGTATAGTGTCCGTGGTTATCGTTAATAGGTTTAAAGTTGTTGAGATCCAAAAAAATGACAGCAAACGGCACGGAAGGCTGGGCATTGAGAAGAGTGGTAAGGTGATTCTCTAGTGCGTTTCTGTTGCTGATACCTGTCATGCTATCGATAGAAGCACAGCGGGCTAGCTCCAGCTCAGATTGTTTTTTCTGTGTTATGTCAGAAACGATTGTTGCAATAGACTCAAGCTCACCATTATCATTAAATTTTCCACTGGAACTAATTTTCATCCAACCATATGTGCCATCTTTTCGCACAAACTCGTACTCATAGCCGACAGCAGTTTTATTTTTCAAGATAAGACTACGGTATTCTAAGCGCTGCTCTGGATAGCGCCAAAGCTGGTCTACGAATTTCACTTCATCTAAAAGTTGTGTTGGAGAATCATAGCCGCACATAGCCGCAACAGCAGGATTCGCCTCGGTGAGTCGACCATCGCGTTGCACTGTGGTGATCCCTTCAGCTGCATTCCAGAAAATATTTTTGTAACGGTGAGTGGTATCGCGCAAATCTTGTTCAATCTTTTTGCGGTGCGAAATATCTGAAGCCACCCCAACTTCACCATAAATTTGTCCATCTTTCTCTTTAAGAGGGCGACGCTGGACTTCGAAGTGGTGCAGGTTGCCGTTCATTGTTGTTGTAAATTCTGCCTGATACGTTGCAGAATCAATCATGAGCAGGTTTGTAAAGTTTGCCTGAATGTCATGTTCGTTAAGATCAGATGAAACTAAGAAAGAATATTTATTCGAAGAGTCGTCAGTTACGTTACCGAATGTTTCGGTAAATGCTTTGTTAGTAAAAAGACATTGGTGGCTTTTGTCATTAACAAACACAGGAACGGGCAAAGCGTTGAGCACGTTTTGCAAGAAGAGGTATTGATCTTCAATTTTTTGATAAATGTTCATGTGCTTTGTAATGTTGATGAACATTGCTTCAACATCATCATTGGTATCTTTTTCTGCTGTAATAAGAATATTTAGTACAGTGTCGTTGATACTGCATGTCGCAGGATAGTTTTCGACACGACTATTTTTATCAAGTTTCTGGAGCAGCGTGTCTTTTGCATCTCCTAAGAGAACATCTTCAAGAAAAAGTTTCTTTGATGGATCTGTAAGATTAAGAATAGTTGCAGTTGTTGCAGTGATGGGGATAAGTTCCCCCGTCTTGATATTAAAACGGATAGCGAGCACTGCACCACTTTTGTAAAGATTAGAACGGAAATGTGGGCTGAATCTTTTTCGGTTATCAAGCATACCCAAACTATTGCATACCCAGTTGTAGATAAACCGTGGTTTTCTACGGACAAGCACAAAGTACATACCTGTAACTATTGCACAGGTATACAGGAATAGTAAAAGAATACTAAGGGATGGAGATTGGGAATATAACATAGATTTATGTTCTATACTATCCGACAAAAAATAAGTAAATGGCGCAACTACTTAATCTTTTCGTAGTTGCGCCACATATACTATAGATGAAAGAAAAAGAAACCGATTATTCTTATTTATCAACCAGATTGAAGTCTACTTTAATTTTATAAAGAGCGGTTGCTGGAAGATTAAGAATTTCTATGCCGGTTTTTTCTGTAATACCATTTAGCGTGTCTACCACCGCATCCCAATTTGGACCAATGAATGTGAACCAGATATTGAATTCGTGGTCGCGCAAGTAGTTATGTGTCACTCCTGCGTGGGAATTAACTTCGGCAACGAACTCTTCGACTTTTTCTTCAGGAACTTTAGCAGCGCATAATGTAGAGCGCCAGCCAAGTCCTTTTGAGTTAAAGTTTGCACCAAGTCGTCTGATAATTTTACGCTCTTTTAAGGAGCGAACGGTAGCAAGTGCTTCAGCTTCTGTCAGTCCAACCTGCTCGCCGATAACCTCGTACGGGCGTGGAGCAATCGGAAAACCGGATTGAATAATTGTCAGAACTTTACGGTCAGTGCTGCTTAATGCAGATTCCAGTTGTTTATCCATTTCGACCTCGATGGTGTGGCGTTACAGGCTGTGTTATTTTTGACGGCGCGGAGTGTAGCTGCACAGTGGCTCTTCCGCCATATGTGAGCCTTTCATGGAATATCCACGTGCTCGGCAGCCGCCGCATACATTGTGGTATTCGCAGACACCGCATTTTCCGTCGTATTCTTCTTTGGTTCGGAACTGACGGAAGTGTTCAGATTTGCGCCAGATTTCTGGGAATGGTGTCTCTTTAATCTGTCCACAGTCCAGCTCTAAGTAGCCGCATGGCTGAACTTGTCCTGTGTGTGAGATAAAGCAAAAACCGGTACCGCCAAGGCAACCGCGGGTGAAGGCATCCATACCGAAGTTTTCAGCATTGACTGCAAGTCCTTCTTCTTTCGCACGCTGGCGCATAATGCGGTAGTAATGCGGTGCACATGTTGCTTTAAGGTGCATGTTAGTTGTTTTGCGGAAATCATAGAACCAGTTGAGCACTTCTTCGTACTCTTCAGCGGTAATAACTTCTGCGCCCATTTGTGCTGCGCGTCCGGTAGGGACAAGCAGGAAAATGTGCCATGCAACAGCTCCAAGTTCTTCACACAAATTAAAAATTTGTTTGAAGTACGGCAGGTTTTGACGGGTAACAGTGGTGTTAATCTGGAACTCAATGCCTGCCTCTTTGAGGAACTCAATACCACGAAGAGACATGTCAAAAGCACCTTCGACACCACGGAAATCATCATGAAACTCTGCACTTGGGCCGTCAATGGAAATAGAACAGCGTTGCACGCCGGACTCTTTCATTTTTTGCGCGGTTTCTGGAGTAATCAGTGTTCCGTTAGGAGACATAACACAACGCAGACCCTTTTCTGTCGCATAGGCGACAAGTTCGTATACGTCAGGGCGCATCATAGGGTCGCCACCTGTGAAGATGATGATAGGATTCCCTACATCAGGAAATGTATCGATCAGTGCTTTTGCTTCATCAGTATCCAGCTCTCCTGGATATGGCTCTTCATGTGCTTCAGCACGGCAGTGTTTGCACGCAAGGTTACAGGAGCGGGTTACTTCCCACGCAATGAGTTTGCAGGATGGTGAACCGTCTTCCAGAGTGCGAGCCATAGAGCCGGAAAGACCGCTGGCATGAGGATGCCCCGCTGGCATTTTTCCACCGGGATGTCCGGCAGGCATAGGGTGACCTGCTGGCATTTGCGGATGTCCTTCCGGTTTGGCAGGGCGGTTCTGTGGTGGCAGCCCTGTGTCAAGAATTGCTTCTTTATGAGCATGCTTATGATCGAGCGGTGCTTTTTCAGCAATGCGCCCAATATCTTTTGAAGCGCAACCGCAAAGGGATTCTTTTTTATTAGACATACTATTGTACCAACCCGCGTTTAATAAGGTCTTCAGCAAAATATGTGATGATTAGGTCAGCTCCTGCACGTTTGATGGCAAGGAGTGATTCCATGGTAACAGCATCAAGATCAATCCAATCATTTTGCGCTCCTGCCATAATCATAGAGTACTCTCCGCTTACTTGATACGCCGCCATCGGCTGGTCGAAACGGTCACGCAGCATGCGAATAATATCAAGATATGGACCTGCCGGTTTTACCATGAGGAAATCGGCTTCTTCCAAAACGTCTGCTGTTGCTTCGCGCAGTGCTTCGCGACTGTTTGCAGGGTCCATTTGATAGCTTTTGCGGTCGCCGCTTTGAGGGGTAGATTCTGCTGCATCGCGGAATGGACCATAAAATGCGGATGCATACTTAACAGCGTATGACATGATTGGCAGGTTAACAAAACCTTCTGCATCCAGAGCTTCGCGTAACGCTTGAATGCGACCATCCATCATATCTGAAGGAGCAACAATATCAGCACCTGCTTTTGCATGAGAAACTGCAACTTTTTGAAGAAGAGCAAGTGTAGAATCGTTTGCTACGGTCACATCATCTTCAACGTGCTGAAGAATACCACAATGCCCATGGTCTGTGTATTCACAAAGGCAGACATCAGTCACTACAACAAGCTGCGGATGACGAGCTTTTGCAAGGCGTACTGCTTGCTGTACAATCCCGTCTTCTGCATATCCTTCGGTGCCTGTAGCATCTTTGCATTTAGGAATGCCGAATAAGATGATGGCGCGCAGCCCTGCTTCTACAGCTTCTGCAAGCTGCTTTTCAAATTCATTCAAGGACAGCTGAAATTGTCCGGGCATGGAAGGAATTTCTTTGCGGAAACTGGTATCGTCAGTATCTACAACGAAATATGGCATGATAAGGTCTTGTGCTGTTACACTATGTTCACTCACAAGTGCGCGTAAGGCTGCTGTGCTACGAAGACGTCGTCCTCTAAAGAAGTCCGCCATTGTATCCTCCTGATCTTTGGAGATCGGTTCATTGTATGTTTCAGTATGATGAGTAGAAGTGAAAAGAACCGGTGCACTGTTGCAACCGTGCAGGGGTTCGGTGCTGAAACAGTATGTATAAAAGGGCTCCCGCTCTTCCAGAGCGGAACAGCGGGAGCCGATAGAATCATAATTTAGCAGTAGGGGCTGTTACTCAGGACGAATTTCGTCGTCGGTGAGGTAACATGCCGGATCCTGTGCCCACTCGTCGCCGTATACAGCTTCTGCACGAGCACGGAAGTTACCGCCACAGATGTTGAGGAAGCGACATTTTGCACAGCGACCGCCAACATACTGTTTTTTATCTTTCATTTTAGCAAGCAGTTCGATATTCGCATCGTCCCAGATTTGGGAGAAAGGACGTTCAAGAACGTTACCGAATACTTTTTCTCTCCAGAACTGGTCTGGGTGAACGCTGCCATCCCAGCTGATACAACCGATACCGCGACCGGAGCTGTTGCCTTCGTTGAACTGAAGCAGTTCAAATACTTCTTTTGCACGCTCTGGGTCTTCACGCAGCATACGCATCCACACGTATGGACCGTCTGCATGGTTGTCTACAGTCAGAACTTCTTTTGGATGACCTGCATCGTGAAGTTTTTTGGTTTCATCCATGATGAGATCAACAACGTCACGAGTTGCCTGATGATCGAGATCTTCTTTAATGATTTCGGAACCGCGACCGGAGTATACGAGGTGATACAGACAGATGCGCGGGATTTCCATATCTTTAAGAAGCTGGAAAACTTTTGGAATTTCAGGAGCGTTCTGTTTGTTGATTGTAAGACGAAGACCTACTTTAAGACCTTCTGCTTTACAGTTCTCAATACCTTCGAGTGCTTTTTTAAATGCATTTGGAACGCCGCGGAATTTGTTGTGTACTTCTTCCATGCCGTCAAGTGAAATACCTACGTAGGAAAGACCAACTTCTTTAAGTTCGCGGGCTTTTTCTTTGGTAATAAGTGTTCCGTTGGTAGAAATAACAGCACGCATACCTTTGTCGGTTGCATGTTTAGCCAGTTCTACAAGGTCCTTACGAACGAGTGGCTCGCCACCGGAGAAAAGCATAACTGGTGCGCCGTACTGAGCAAGATCGTCAATGATCTCTTTACCTTTTTCTGTGCTGATGAGGTCTTTATGCTTATCTGGATCGATAGCATGTGCGTAACAGTGAACACATTTAAGGTTACAGCGCTGGGTCATATTCCATACGACAACAGGCTTTTTATCTTTTGAAAACTGCAGCAGGTGCGAAGGAAGTTTGCCAGACTCCCTGCCGTAACGCAGTGCGTCGGAAGGTTCTACCTGACCACAGTAAAGTTTTGAAATGCCTATCATTGTAACTCCTTATAATATGAAAAGGCGTAAAGCCATCTGACCCGATGAGGGACTGTAGTAGTCCCGATAATAAATAAAAAAAGAAAATATCCTTTTTTTACACAACGTCTATGTAATTAGCTGGCGCGCAGAACGAACAACGTACGAACAACGCAGCTTTTCCTTACCAAACTACCTTGTACAGCGCAAAGAATTTCCTGAATCGTGAATGGAATCAAATTTTTTGTGTGATTTAGTACCACTAACATTGGGAAGGCAGTCTTTGCATTCATACACATATAACGGTAATGGTAGCTTTGTGCCGTGCAGCGTGATTTCTTCTTGGGTTTGATTTTCTAACTAGTAATTTAGTAGTAATCATTACTGGTATGTCCAGTTATATACCGCATAATTCTACTATGTCCAGCATGCTCTGCGTTTAATTTTTACAACGAATAGTAATAAAATATGCCAGTTACACTTCTTGAGCCGTATTTGCGACCAACAAAGTTTTTTTCTGCACAGCATTCATCACGCTCCCTGCTAGGCAATCTGCTTTTTGCTGTTACAGTATTTGCCAGTATTCCTTTTCTTCGGATTGGGCTAGGAAATATTGTGGGGATGCTGGGTGAAAGATATTTTGATCCTCATGTTGTTATTTTTGCCTTTTCATTGTGGCAGACCCCGTTGGCTGCTGCGCAACAGCAGGTAATGCTTGTACCGTTTTATGCTATTGGTTTACTATTGTTCGGTATATGGTTGCATGGTCTACTATGGCTTGCAGGGGGTAAAAAAGCTTCTTTTACTGCAACAATGCAATGTGTATGCTATGCTGCACCATGCTTTTGCTTAACAATTTTCCCATATTCAGGAACACTGACAGCAGAAGTGTATTTTTCTATTTTTCTTGCATACAGTCTGCGTGCGACGCATGATACCCGATGGAGCCGAGTGTTACCCGCGGTTGCGTTGAGTTTTCCGGTGGTTTTTATCGTAGGCAACCTGCTCTTTCCCTAAGGTCATAATTTGTATATTGCATTGATGCAGGTCACACACAGTGAAAATTTGTAGTACTCTGGAAGCTGGTACGTACCGTTCCGGAGATAGCGTTATATATAAGGATAGAATATGGAAATCCGTTGTCCAGAGTGCGGCTATACTCGTAAAATAAATCCAGATTCAGTTTCTCCAGAGTTGACTGTAGCCACCTGTCCTAAATGTAGTTCTAAGTTTCGCTTTCGCCCTTCAGAAGACAGCATTTCATCACAGGAACCGGAAAGCGAACAGCTTGAGATAGCAAATTCTGATATGGCACAGGAACAAAATTCTGTTGAAAAGACTGATGAGCAGAGTCGCCCTGTGCGTCCTGAGGATCTTTATCCTCCTTCTGTTCATGCCGAAAACGGTTCGACTTCTGAGCAAAGAGACTTTTCAAGCAAGAAGTTGGATGATTTTGAGGATGAGCAGCGCGAGGAGTTTACTGACGATCCTTTGCGCATGGTATATTCCGACGGTAAACCCTTAGATGGTATGCCTTCAGATGTCCCATGGGCAGAAGTAAAAGAACTCGGCTTTTTCCCTGCGATAGCAGCAACAATCAAAGGCGTATTTTTTAAGCCGACGCTATTTTTTGAAATTATGAACAAGAGCGGAAAGTTTTCGATTCCGTTCAGTTACTTTATTCTTATCTCGCTTACAGCTGTGCTGGTAGAAACGGTGTGGCAGGGCATTTTCGGTAACCCGCTCCTTCCTGCTGAAGGTCAGGCTATGGGCATTGAGGAATTATTTTCCGTCATGTTCATCAGTCCGCTGATTCTTGTTGTCTATTTATACACAACAGCCTTGGTATTGCATGTTGCATTAAAACTGACAGGGGCGGCGAAAAAACCTATAGGCGTTACACTGAGGGTTCTTTGCTATGCCTCAACTGCTGATTTGTGTTCGATAGTTCCGGTGGTTGGACCGTTGATCGGGGGCATAATGAAGCTGGTGATTATAGTAAAAGGACTTAAGACCGCGCATAACACTACGTATTCACGAGTAATTCCACCCGTGGGTATTTTGGTTCTTGTTATTCTTTCGGTAGTGGTTCATACATTACAATCTTTAGGGACTTTTGCATTTTAAGTATGCAGTGCGCAGCCCTCAGCACCAGTATTTACCGCCGTTTTATGTACATATACAGCGCGAGAAGTTTCGATTTTAAGAGGATTGGTTCATGCTTATAACATGTCCTGAGTGTCAATTTGCTCGAAATATTAATGCCAGCTCAATTCCTTCTAAGGCACAGCTTGCAACATGCCCGCGATGCAAGACAAAGTTCAGGTTTCGTATTTTACATGATGAAGAAAAGCTTGTTGTAGAAGGTATTGAAGAGAGACCTGAAGCACAGCCTGTATCTGAGCCTGAAGGGCGCCAGAGTGAACCGCATGGAGACGATGCTGTTCATGCCGATGCTGGAGCATATGAAGAAGCGGTGCAAGGTGAGCCGGATGCTGCTGACGACTATGTTGATTCAGCAATGGTTGATGCAATGCAGGAAGAGATCGAGCAGTTACTTGGTGGCGGGGATGTAGACGCTTCTGTAGATTCGGATGGAATTGCAGGTGCTGTTGTTGGTGATCTCTTAAAAGAGCTTGAGGAAAATGAACAAGCGGATGCATCGGAAAATGTTTCAGATACAGCGGTGCACGGTGCAGAGGAACTAGTAGATAGCTCTGAACATAGTTCGGTGTCTGCTGATTTAGCAGATCATGAAGCAGTAGATGTTGCTGACAACGCACAGGATAAGAGCTTTGAACAATCTGCTGAAGTTGCTGCTTCTGTAGATGAAGCTGCTTCAGTAGGTTCCGAGCGTCAGGAAATAGACGGTATTGAAATTTCTCCGGCAAAAATGATGGATGCTACTCCGACAGAACAGGTACGTGATGCTGTTACAGAAGAGAGTAGTGAAGCTGAAGAAGAGGCAATAAAGCGTTATATACAGGTGCAGGAATCCAGCGAGCGCGAAGCCGCTTCTGCGCACATTGTCCCAGCAGCCAAGGAAAAAACCGATATATGGGATGCCATTGCCGCAATGGGCGAAGAGCATGAATGTACGGAAAGTTTTATTCCTGGATGCGGAGCGCATGTGCATATTCTTCCGTGGGAAGATGGGCGCTTAGGCACTCTGGGGCGTGTGGTCAGCACATTTACCAGTTTGTACGGAAGTCCTGTACGCTTTTGGCGTGGCATCAATGCTAAGCCTTCAGCATTGCCCTCGGTATTGTTTTTCCTGCTGATGTCACTGATTGGTTATGGCATTGTTGCTGGTTGGACACATGTTTTAGTGAATAATTGGGCAGATATTTATGCCGCTATGCAATCGGTGTTGCCAGTTGCTGATGTGTTGCCACAGGCTTTAGTTCTTCCACAGTTGACCCTTTCCAGCGGACTAGCTGCCATTGGTGGAGCTTTAGTGTTACTGCTGCTTGTTGGCGGCATAACACATGCAGGTGCAAGAGGGCTTGGTGGTGAACCAGCGCCGCTTAGCAGTGGCATAAAGTGTGTAGCGTATAGTTGTGGTGCTTTTGTGTGGCTATTGCTACCAGTGATTGGTGTCATTGCTACCATCATATATTTTCCTTTGTTATATGTTAGCGGCATTCGTGCTGGTTATAATTTGTCATTATTCAAAACAGTTGTACTTGTATTGACAGTTTTTCTTTTGGTTGCAGCTTCAGTGTTTTTTGCGACAGCTGCCGGAGTTACCTTTATGTAGCATAAGGAGTAGCGAGCATGTTTGCATGGCTTGCCAAAGCATTGAGCAGTATAAAAGATAGTATTCGCTACAAGGAAAAAGTTTCACCTGAAGCTATTCGAATCCTTGCTGCCGAGTTGCGCGAACTTGCTCGGGCGGCGGAAATGTTTGCGAATGAGGAAGCAGCTCCCATTGACCGAATTAAACGGATTCAATCTGAAACCGGACAATTAATTGAACTGACGGGGAAAGCAGAATTTCGTAAGCTTTCCGTGCAGCGTCGATTAGAACTGCATGAATCGTTGGTTGACTCAAAACGCCATTTGCTTAACACAATGCAGGAAACTCCAGTCGCGACAGATGTTATTCAATAAGAATAAATAGTTAGTATATAAAAGAACGCCTGATAGCAGCCAGTAAATTAACTGGTAATGCTATCAGGCATTTTTTTTGCATAATGAGACATGTAGTTAATAAAATGCCATTTTCCTGACATTGTGAGTAAAGGTTGTTATGAAAAACATCGTATCTTTTGGTTTGCTGGTAATGTTGTGTGTTGTCTCACTAACTCTTGGCGGTTGTTCTACTCCAACAGTACAGACAGCCATTGAGCCTATTCCATCCGGATTCACACCTTCTATGCTGTGGAATGAACAATTTGTGTGGGATGAGTGGGTTCGCAGTAGTGAAATGCGCGTTTCCGTATATCCGCAGACAAAGCCGGATGCCGCTCCAACAGCGGTGTTCTTTCCATTTATACCTACTGTGACTGTACGTGACCCGCTTGATACAGGCACTATTGTCGCAAAAGTTTTTTGGCAGGAGTGGTTGCGCGAAGCACCATTTTCTGTGCTTGAATTTCGTGAATTGACGACTTCATATACGCCTGCATATGCAGTTAAGCTTGCTAAAGAACGTGGTGCGCTGTTTGCCGTAACAGGTACTTTGACTGATTTTTATGATGGCGGCAGTGTTACCGGTGCACGACTCGGCGTAACATTGAATATTTACGACACACGAACTGGTGCGTTGATTTGGTCTATGAACCAGTTTGCGTATATGGATAAAGATAGGACTCGTGATTTTCTGCTATTTAAAGCAAGAACACGACTGCCGTCTGATCCTATGTGGGTAGTTACCACAGCTATAGCAGAATGCATGAAAAAGCCTGTGAAGCAATGGACTGGGCAATGGGCTGCTGTTGAACAGCAGAACAATGCAGAAGAAAATGCCGCTTTCTAGAAGAGTGAAGCTGACAAGGCATGCAGTGTTACCCTGTAAGGGTTAAGTGAGCTACGTCTTCTTGATGTTTGCTATAATGGTATTGGTGGATATGCCAAATTGGATAGCGGTTTTTGCCTAGTAGATGTAGCACAATGTGGCTTGCAAATTGATATATGAAACTTTTGATCTTGCTGAGTAGAATTACTATTGTTGCTCCATAGAAGATAGGAAAAATGTTCAGCATAAAAAAAGACCGCATCATAACGATGGGGTCTTTTTTTACGCTTAATGATAAGCGAGGGGGCGCTACCGAGTTGGTTAAGAACCGGCAACTTTTTGGTACATCGCAGCGCCAGCACGTTTTGCTGGTTGAGCGACAGGCTGCATCGGTTGCTGATTGAATACACCGGAATTTGCGTGGGCAGTGGTTTGTGTGCTTGGCAAAGACTTGTTGCTCTTCATAGCTTCAATAGCTTCCGGGGTATCAATAATCTGAGCATACGCATCGCGTACGCCGTCAATAATCTTGATAACCTCGTCAATAAGAGCTGTGTCCATATTCAGGTTTGCTTTCAGCAACCGAGTGTTACAGAAGTAGTAGAGTTCGTGAAGGTTTTTCGCAATATCACCACCAGCTTCTGTGTTGAGGCTACCATCAAGTTCGTTGATAATGTCCATTGCACGGGTGATGAGCATGCCCTTTTTTGCCACATCTTTTTCTTCAATGCTGGTCTTTGCCTGATTCAAGAATTTAATGCAGCCCTCATACAGCATAATCAGTAATTGACCCTGTGAGGTAGTGGAAACTTGAGTAGAGAAATAGGCTTGTGCGGCCGTTTTCATTGCGTGCTCCTCATAACTTCTGACAAACGATTATAGATAACTGGGAATTGCAGCGATAGTACGGAATTTTCCGTTCGGGAAAAGTATGCAGTCATAATGCGGCAAAATTTTCCTGCTTGCAATAATCCCTAATAGATAAAGCAAAGTAAATGCCAATAGGGGGCGGTAAGTTCTTCCACTTCCCCTTGTTTCTGGCGCTTACTAAGAGTATCGGCATTTGCGACGATGCCTTTAGAATTTGATTAGTAAGAATAAGTAAAGAAGCCTGTATGCTCATGCTAATCGAGCTGTTACTACACTAGTTGGTAGCAATAACGTGTGTATCTGAATGTACTATCTGGAAAAAATAGTTTTTTGACTGGGTACAATAGAGGTCTTTTTGGTTATAGCTCGAATGATAGTATACTACTACTGTAGTATTTTAAGTACTGCAAAACTCTGAGGGTAAGATTAATGGCAAGCTATGGCAATGTAGCAAGGCAGTGCTGGTGACGCGAGAAATAAGAAAAGGTGAAGTCTGTGACTTCACCTTTTTTATACTATCGTGAAATGTAATCTTGCCTGTAACGCCAACTTGGCAGTTAGCTATTCAGGTAAGGTTGTTGTGAGCCTCGCCAGACGCTGGCGGGCTTCTTCAGGGTCAACACCTTTCATTGATACAATGTAGTCCAGATTTTCCTCTGCGTCGCATGGACGCAAGTACAACGGATCAACTGGGGCATCTCCGTATTCTAATGTTGCTGCAATATCCAGCAATGTCTCTGGCTTTGGATGTGAGAAGCGTTCATTGAGCAGGGTGGCATTAGAAATGGCATCTTCAAAAAACTCACGGTTCTTTTGCACACCAGTACCGAGGAGGACTGATGCTGCATCTCGTGAATTAATAGTCTCAGCAAGGAACTCAATAGTGCCTGCCGCAGGTTGTGTTAACGGGATTGGCAAGCCGTCAAGAGCTACCCCCTGAAATGCTTGGTAATGCACCTGACCACGTCGTGCGTGGGTGATGACCCAAACCTCTTTGTCTGTAGCGGCACACACATCCATTGCAACTGCTGGAAGATAATCAATTCCTGCCATTGGAAAGTCATGTGCACGGGCAAGACCGAGCGCTGTTGCAAGCACAAGGCGAAGACCGGTAAATGAACCGGGTCCACGAACACAAGCAATTTTGCCGATATTTTCTAACGACAATGACATTTTTTCCAGCCCTTCCATCAGTGCCGGTAACAGTACTTGCATGCCTTGTCGTGGAGAAAAAAGTTCTTTTGAAAAAAGCAGTTGTCCTTTTTGTCCGCAAACTATTTGCAAACGGGCTTCTGCGCTATTGAAAACAAGAGTAATTTTACTAGAGAAGTCTGCTGACATCGTTGAATGTAGCCCATACCATGAGAGTTAACAGTAAGAAAATTCCGACGCGAATAGAGTAGTCCATGACTTTTGCAGGAACTGGTTTGCCCACGATTGTTTCGTAAACCAGCATGACAAGGTGACCGCCATCCAATACTGGTACAGGCAATAAGTTGAGGACACCAAGGTTTATGCTGATAAGTGCAGCAAGGGCAAGAACAGCAACGAGCCCTTGTTCTGCCTGCTGGCTGACCAGTTGAGCAATCATAATAGGACCGCCAACCGTTTCTGCCGGAATAACTCGCTCGATAAGTTTAATGAATCCCTCAACGGTGAGCACCGTCATAGACCATGTTTGGTCAAGTGCCGCAGCCGCAGAACCTATGAAACCAAGACTGATGTTTTCAGTCTTTCCTGCTGCCTGTACACCGATGAGGTATGTTTTTTCGTCTTCACCAAAAAGATTTTTGCGGGAAAGCAATGACGGAGTCACTTTGAAAGTAAGGTCTTTGCCGTCTCGATTCACTAGGATTGTTAATTCCTTGCCACCGTGTTTAGCAATGGAGTCGGAAATATCTTCCCAGTATTTGATTTTTGTGCCGCTAATGGACAGAACAGAGTCGCCTTTTTCAAGTCCTGCAATAGCAGCGGGACTGTCGGGACGGACAGCACCAATTTCTGGAAGCAGCTGGAATTGACCATTGGCAACAAACAGTGCCCAGTAAATTAAAAAAGCAAGCAAAAGGTTGGCAATAGGACCGGCGGCAACAATGCACATACGCTGCCATGGCTTACGCTTAGTAAAGCTGTCCTCTTCGGTAAACTCGCTGTTTTCAGGAGAGTTGATGTCGTCATCCGGACTTTCACCGACCATGGAAACATATCCGCCGAGAGGAATTGCAGAGAGTTTATACTCAGTTCTGCCGCGCTTGAACTTGTACAACGCAGGTCCGAATCCAAGAGAGAAGGTGCGGATGCCCACACCGAATGCACGGGCTACACTAAAGTGCCCAAGCTCATGGAAGAAAATAAGCCCGCCCAGAACAAGAATGATTGCTATTGCACTGCTTAGCATACTGTTTAGGTACTCCGTAGTTTATATATACTGGTTACAGCGTACGTGCCCATTCCAGAGAATGTGCACGTGTTGCGGAATCCAGCGCGATTATGTCGTCAATAGAAGCCGGGGTGACCATGTCATGTTTTTCTATAGCCTTTTTGATAAGCTGCGGAATTTGCAGAAACTCAATGTTGCCTTTCAGGAAAAGGTCAACAGCAATTTCGTTTGCTGCATTAAGAACTACACAAAGCCCTTTACCGCCCCGTAATGCTTCGCGTGCCAATTCAAGGCATGGAAAAGAAAGTATATCAGGTTTTTCAAAGGTCAAGTCGCCGCAGGAAATTAAATCAAGAGGCGTAACGCCCGTCTTCATTATTTTTGGCCAGCCAATGCAGTAGCCTATGGCAATACGCATGTCCGGTGGTCCCATATGGGCGATTTGTGAACCGTCATTATATTCCACCAGAGAGTGAATTATAGATTGAGGGTGCACTACAACCTCAATAGTGTCCAGTGGAACACCGTATAAATGATACGCTTCAATGACTTCAAGACCCTTATTCATAAGTGTTGCAGAATCGATACTTATTTTGGGTCCCATAGACCAGTTTGGATGGGCGAGTGCCTCCTTGCTGGTTACGGTGGAAAGAAAATCTCGTTTTTTACCGCGGAACGGACCGCCGGAAGCAGTTAGAATGATGCGGCGAACTTCGGCTTTGTCGTGTCCTGAAAGCGCTTGGAAAATAGCGTTATGTTCGGAATCGACAGGCAGAATAACTGCCCCTGTGCGCTGGCAGACATCGCGTATCAAATCGCCTGCAAGAACGAGTGATTCTTTATTTGCAAGGGCAATGACTTTTCCTGCTTCTGCTGCTGCAAAAGTGGCACGTAACCCAGCTGCGCCTACCTGTGCAGAAAGTACGGTGGAAGCTTCTTCAAGACGTGCCATGTGGGCATAGCCATCACCGCCAACGAGAATTGTCGGGGTATAGTCCGCAGGCAGTTTCTTTTGCAATTCAATTGCAGCATCATCTGTCAGAACTGCAAGGTACGCAGGGCGCCAGCGCATGGCTTGTTCTGCAAGCAGGCTGATATTGCGTGCTCCAGCTAAACCAACAACTGTAAATTGCTCCGGCTGTTCTTCAACTACTTTGAGCGCACTTGTTCCAATGGAACCGGTTGAACCCATTATAACAAGTGAACGTGGAAATGTATCCGCATATGCCGTGTTCGGCATTGATGATATGTACTGTATCACAAAATATCCTAAGCATGTAGAGCTGCAAGCTTTGCGCCTGCCTCGGTCATAAAGTTGAATAGCAGCGTTATATCATCACTGGTTGTGCGGTGATTGGCAACACACAGCCGGATAACGCCTTTGCCGCAAATGCGGGCGGGAGTCATAAAACCGAGACCACTTTTTTCAAGCTCGCCTAGAATTGCGACTTGTAAATTGTCCAGCTCTGCTTCTGACCAGTCACAACAGTTATCGGGAATGTACCGTGCACACGCCATAGAAAGCTCTACATCGCAAACAGTTTCCCAGTTTGGAGAATTTTGAGTGAGGGAGTAAAATAGTCTGGCATGCTCGTGATTGCGTTCAACAATTTCCGCAAGACGTTTGATGCCGTATGTTTTAAACGCAAACCAGAGTTTTAATGCGCGACCTTGTCGGGAAAGTTGAAAGTTTGTATTTTTCAAATCCCAGTCTGTCTCTTGACCAAGGTACACTGCTTTTGCAACAAATGTCTCTTTTTGTTGCTTTTTATTTTTAAAAAGCGTTATGCCGCACTCAAGTGGAATAAAAAACCATTTATGCGGGTCTACCGCAATAGAGTCTGCGCGCTCAATGCCGCTGAGGATAGGGCGCAACTTTTCAGAGATCATAGCCGCGCCACCGTAGGATGCATCTACGTGCAGCCACAGATTCAAATCTTCGCAGATATCCGCAATAGCATTGAGCGGGTCAACAGAACCGGTTGAGACAGCGCCAGCTTGTGCAACAACACAGTATGGTTGCATACCGGCAAGCCTGTCAGCCTGTACCATGCGCTGTAATTCCTCAGGAATCATGCGGCAGTGTTCGTCTGTTGGAACGCTGCGTACATTATCATGCCCGATGCCAAGCAGCATTGCAGAACGGTATACCGACATGTGCCCTTGATCGGAAACATAGACGGTAAGAGGTTTTTCGAGGGACTGCATTCCCTTGTCGGCGACCTCTGGAGCATGCGTGTGGCGACCTACTGTCATCCCCATAAGGTTGGCAACAGTGCCGCCAGAGACAAGTGTTCCACCCCATGTATCAGGGTAGCCGAACATTTTTGCAAACCAGCCGAGAACTACTTTTTCTAGAATAGTAGCAGGCGGACTGCCTTTATACAGTAACGGTGCCTGATTGAAGCCGACACTGAGCAGTTCACCAATGGTGCCAGCTGGCGCAGGGCTTGTTGTTATCCATGCCAGAAAGCGAGGATGACCAATACGGGTGCAAACAGATTTAAACGACCTTTCGACCTGATCGAGAACTTCATCCGGCGGGGAACCCTCCATCGGAATATCTTCAAACAGAGATTCCTTGATGGTTTCCATTGGAATTTGAGTAACCACCGGAGCATCTGAAATATGGGCGACATAGTCACCGATAATTGAGGCTACCCGTTGTAGGTGGTCGTCAAAGTGTTCTAGATCGAGAGACTGATGCTTATGTTTGTCACCCATAAGTCATTCCTGTCTGGTTAAAAGAATGAATAAATACTCTGTGCAAACCAGTACGTTGGCAATACCAATAAAATGGAGTCAATACGATCAAGTACGCCGCCATGTCCTGGCAGGATAGCTCCAGAATCCTTTACGCCGACGGTACGTTTGAGAGCAGATTCAAAAAAGTCACCAAGCTGAGAAGCACAGTTAAGAACGATGCCAAGCAGAATAAGAAGATACCAAGGAGCTGTGCCAAACGCCAGACCAAGGCTGACTGTAACAAGACAGCAGCCAAGCATGCCGCCGAGGGAACCTTCTATGGTTTTTTTAGGACTTACACGAGGCCAAATTTTGTTTTTTCCAAAGAAACGTCCGGCGTAGAAACCGCCGATGTCTGATGCAAATGCTGCGAGCAGAATAAGAATGAGTTCAATGCGTTGAAAGCTGAATACAGCCTGAAGAAGTACTGGCAGGTACAGTACGCCGCCAGTGATAATCTGGGACTGCGGGAAGCTTGCATCGTCGCGCATGGTAATGCCGTATTTACCGAGGAAAGCAAAGTTGCTAATCCAGAATGTTAGAGCAATAAATCCGATAACGGCATGCGGCAGGTTCAGGTAAGATGCGATAAGGATTGCAATACCCATAAGGCAGCCGAACAATTTAAGCGTCATCTTTTCGTTGCGCGCCCAGAACATGGTGTAAAATTCGTACTGTCCTATAACGCTGGCAGCAAGGATGCCTGCGAGCAGTGCCCAATCACCAATAACGAGAATGGCTATAAGTACAGGTAAGGCAATAAGTGCGGTCATCCAACGCTGTCTGTGAGAATTAGTCATTGTTAAGCTGGTCTCCGGTCTTTCCGAAACGGCGTTCCCGTGCGGCATAAGCCCTGAGCACGTCGTGGAATTCCTCAACTGAGAAATCCGGCCATAAGGTTTCGGTAAAATACATTTCGCTGTAAGCATGCTGGAAGAGCATGAAGTTTGAGAGGCGAACCTCTCCACTAGTGCGGATCATCAAGTCGGGGTCAGGGATGCCGGAAGAATAGAGTCTTGCGGCAAAGTTTTCTTCTGTTACGTCATCAACCGTTACGGAATCCGCTACAAGCTGCTTTGCAGCACGAATAATCTCATCTCTTCCTGAATAGTTTAAGGCAAGATTAAGCGTCATAGAGGTATTCTTTTGGGTTTTCTTGATGGCATGTTGTAAGGCTGTGCGTGCAGCAAGAGGTAACTCATTAATTTCACCAAAAATATTGAGTTTGATATCTTGCTCCATAAGATCGGGAAGCTCTTTTTTCAAAAAACTTACCAGCAGTTCAAAAAGAAAGCTGACTTCTTTTTGCGGGCGTGCCCAGTTTTCACGAGAAAACGTGTACAGGGTCATGTGCTTAATGCCCAATCTGCGAGATTCACGTACAATACGCTGTACTGTTTCAGACCCGGCACGGTGTCCTGCCGTGCGTTCGTCACCCCGTCGTTTTGCCCAGCGTCCGTTTCCATCCATGATGAATGAAACATGAACAGGTAGTGCTTCAGGGGAAGTCCAGTCCTGTAATTGTGAATTTGACAAAACATACCTCAGCATGCGTTTGAGTAATAAAAGAAACGTTGAGTTATAATGGGAAAGCCTATCCTCCGTCAAGAAAGCGAATCGGCTGACAAAAAGCGTGTGGAGGATGGGGACATACGTGAAGGTACACTCGCATTGAACGGCATTCGCTGCAAGGTAAGAGTCTGCTGCGGCTTGATATATATCCTGTAAATACGTTTTGTATGCAGTCGGCATTAGCTGGAAATACCATCAAAAAAAAAGGTCGGACATGATGTCCGACCTTTTATGACTGAAATTCAGCCGAAGCATTCAGGAAATTAAATTTCCATAATCTCTGCTTCTTTTTCACTTCCTTTTACGTCTGCCTTAGCAACGAATGAGTCAGTAAGTTTCTGAACCTCATCCTGACCGCGGTGGCAATCGTCTTCGGAAATGTCTTTTGCTTTTTCGAGCTTTTTCATCTGCTCGTTAGCGTCACGACGAACGTTGCGGATAGCAATTTTTGCATCTTCCACACCTTTTTTAGCAAGCTTAACAAGCTCGCGGCGACGTTCTTCAGTCAGCATCGGGATAGAGATGCGAATGATTTTACCGTCGTTCATCGGGGTAAGACCGAGATCGGAATTAAGGATAGCTTTTTCTACAAGAGCAAAAGCGCCTTTATCCCAAGGCTGGATAGTGATTGTGCGGCTTTCCGGAACAGCAACAGATGCAAGCTGTCCAATCGGAGTTGGTGCGCCATAGTAGTCAACAACAATGTGGTCAACAAGGCTGGCGTGCGCGCGACCAGTGCGTAAGCGGCTGAATTCACGATCCAGAGCAACTAACGCTTTTTCCATTCTTTCTTCGGCATCAAGAAGAATATCATCCATGATTAGCCTCCGTGTACGATTGTACCAATTTCTTCACCAAGAATAACTTTACGAACGTCACCCTTGAATAAGTTACAAACCAAAATTGGCACATTGTTTTCCATGCACAGCGAAATGGCAGTAGAATCCATTACTCGCAAGTTTTTCTGAAGTACCTCAATAAAGCTGAGAGACTTGAACATCACTGCATCATCGTTTGATACAGGATCTTTATCATAAACGCCATCTACTTTGGTAGCTTTAATGATAGCCTCACATTTTAATTCCATGCCGCGCAGTGCTGCTGCTGTGTCGGTAGTGAAAAACGGGTTACCGGTACCTGCCGCACAAATAACAATGCGACCTTTTTCCAGATGACGTTCAGCACGGCGTCGGATGTATGGCTCACAAACTTCCTGCATGGTGATAGCGGAAAGAACACGTGTAGGGTGACCGTGTTTTTCAAGGTGATCCTGAACAGCTACTGCGTTCATAACGGTTGCCATCATACCCATGTAGTCAGCAGAGGAGCGATCCATACCCTTTGCAGAGGAGGAAAGTCCACGGAAAATGTTACCACCGCCGATAACCAGAGCAATCTGTAAGCCCATGTCAGCAAGTTCTGCAATCTCGGAGCAAACACCTGCAACAGTTTCAGGGTCAATACCAAACTTGCCGTCACCAGCAAGTGCTTCGCCGCTCAGTTTAATCAGCACGCGTTTAAAGCGTAATTCGCTCATACATATCCTCTTTTCAGTTATAAAAAAATAACAACACAGGGTAGTGTCTTAGTTGTCAGCATCAAAAGGAGCACCCCAGTTGCCTTCCGAAACACGAACGTATTTGAGGAACGCGTAAAATGCTCCATGTATTGCATTAATAAACCCGGCTTTGCCATCGAGAAAACCGAGTTTAATGAAATAAAGTTTAATAAAACGCATTGTGCCGTGGGTAATTCCTTTCCCCAGCCCGCCTTTTTTCCCTTTGGCGTGTAGGTCATCTGCACCTTGCTGTGCGTAGGAATCAATTTTCTGCAAGTGCTGCGAAAAGCTCATGTAAGGGTAATGTAGGATTTCAGCGTCCAATTTCTCAGTCTTGCCTTTCGGGTGGAATGAGTAGTGCGCACCGCTTACCTTTACTTCGAGTTTTTCCGGTCTAAAAACACGGAGTAGCCAGTCGGGATACCAGCCGGAGTGTTTCATGAACCGATTGTAGTACCAGCTTTTGCGTTTTGTGTAGTAGCCTGCTGTATCCTGCGGAGCATTGGCGATGGCTTCAACTATCTTTGCCTTCAGTGACGAGGTGCATACTTCGTCCTGATCGAGACTGACTACCCAGTCCGCATTGATTTGAGAAAAAGCAAAGGTGAATTGAGCCGCAGGTCCGTTCCATGCATTCTGGATAACGGTCGCACCAAGGTTTTCAGCTATTGCAACGGTCTTATCAGTAGAAAATGAGTCAATAACAACAACTGAGTCGCAAAAGTGTAACGATTCAATACATTGTTTCAGTGTAGCTTCACCGTTGTATGTTAATATTAAGCCTGTGGTGGTTGTCGCCATAATGTTCTCTGTAGGTATGCTGTGGCAGTGTAAAATAGTCGGCTACAGTTTGTGTAAAAATTCAGATGCGATTTCGATAACCTGATCTGTACTGTCGTTTGTCAGGTCGTAGTACATTGGTAAACGTACCAACGTTTCGGAAACAGAATCTGTTACCGAAAGCGTGCCGCTTGTGCGTCCATACTTCACGCCTGCCGGAGCAGAGTGCAGCGGCACATAGTGGAATGGCGCTGCGATATCGTGCTGCTTCAAGTGGCTGATGAAGTTGGTGCGGACTTCAAGGTTCGGAAGTAAAATTTCGTACATGTGGGCATTGTGCGTGCAGTGCTCAGGAATAGTCGGGCATTTGATAATGCCTTTTTCTTCGAAAGGACGGAATGCTGCATCGTATCGATTCCAGATATCCAGCCTGCGTGCCGTAATGGCTGAGGCATCTTCCAGAAGAGAGTAGAGACATGCTGCAATAATGTCGCTTGGCAGGTAGCTGGAACCAGTATCTACCCATGTGTATTTATCTACTTGCCCACGGAAAAATTTGCTGCGGTTTGTGCCTTTTTCACGAATGATTTCTGCGTGCTCGGAATACGATGTGTCGTTGATGAGCAGCGCACCGCCTTCGCCGGACATGATGTTTTTTGTTTCGTGAAAACTGAGGGCGCCAAGTTCACCTATGGAGCCAAGGGCTTTGCCTTTGTATGTAGCCCCGAAGCCTTGGGCGGCGTCTTCCAAAATTGGAAGGTTGTGTCGCTTGGCAATATCGCAGATAGTATCCATTTCGCAGCCAACGCCAGCGTAGTGAACAGGTACAATGGCTTTGGTGCGGGGGGTGATAGCCTCTTCGATGCGTGTTTCGTCGATATTGTACGTATCCGGTCGGATATCTACAAAAACCGGTGTTGCTCCACGGAGAACAAACGCATTTGCTGTAGAAACAAAGGTGAATGAAGGCATGATAACTTCATCGCCAGCTTTTACAGAAAAAAGAAGAGCACCCATTTCGAGTGCTGCGGTACAGGAGTGGGTAAGAAGAGACTGAGCTACAGAAAACTGTTCTTCGATCCATTTATTACACAGTTTGGTGTAGGCGCCGTCACCAGCAGTTTGGTTACGCTCAAAGGCATCGCAGATGTATTTGAGTGTGTTGCTGTTATGACAAGGCTTATTGAAAGGAATGTTCACGGTGTAACCTTTATATGTTTCTTGCTCGTGTCAATATACACACAATAGTAGGACAGCGGTAGGAAAAAAACAGCCAGTTTTACGTTTGGTTCTACAAAATTTTGGGCTACGCGTAAAAAAGGGGGAGAGAAAACTCTCCCCCCTTATAAGCTGTTAGATAACCGTAAGGTTTCTATTCAGCGTCTTCTGCTTTAGCGTCGTCTTCACCAAGTTCGAAGCGAGCGAAAGAAGCAATAGATGCGCCTTTAAGAAGGTCGCGAATAGTCATTTTGTCGTCACGGATGTAAGGCTGGTTAACAAGGGTGATTTCCTTGAAGAATTTAGCCATACGACCGTCAACGATTTTGTCAACGATATTCTCTGGTTTACCTTCTTCGAGAGTTTTCTGACGCTGAACTTCACGTTCACGTTCAACAATCTCAGCAGGTACGCCGGACTCATCGATAGCTACTGGGTTGGTTGCAGCAATCTGCATTGCAACGCCTTTAGCCATGTCAGCATCGTCAGAACCGATGATCTCTACGAGAACGCCGATTTTGCCGTTGGAGTGAATGTAAGAACCGATGATGCCTTCGCCGGAAAGTTCCATGCGGTGTGCACGGCCAGCAGACATGTTTTCACCGAGGGTAGCGATAGCATCGTTAACTTCAGCTTCAACACGAGATGTGAAATCTTCAGCACCGTTTGCAAGAACGTCAGCAGCGAATTTAGCAGCGATTTCCTGGAATTTTTCGTTACGAGCAACGAAGTCAGTTTCGCATTTAAATTCAGCAAGAGCAGCGCAGTTGCCTTCAACTACACAACCAACGAGACCTTCAGAAGTCGCGCGGCCTGCTTTTTTAGCAGCTTTAGACAGACCTTTCTGGCGGAGCCAGTCGAGTGCTGCAGCTTCGTCTGCGTTGTTTTCTACGAGTGCTTTTTTGCAGTCCATCATGCCAGCGCCGGTTTTTTCGCGCAGGCTTTTAACCATAGCAGCGGTAATAGTAGCCATGATCTCTATCTCCCTCTGAATAAATTATTCGGATGCGGTAGCAGCAGCTTCTTCAGCTTCAGCAGCTTTAACCATCTCAGCTTCAGCGTCTTTGCCGTCTTTAGACATAGCGCCGCCTTCAGCACATGCATCAGCAATGTGAGAAACGAAAAGCTTGATAGCGCGAATAGCGTCGTCGTTACCTGGAATGATGTAATCAATAACGTCAGGATCGCAGTTGGAGTCAGTTACCGCAACGATTGGAATACCAAGTTTGCGACACTCTTTTACTGCGATGTCTTCACGTTTAGGGTCAACAATAAACGCGAGCTGTGGCAGGCGTTCCATGTTTTTAATACCACCGAGTGTAGCTTCGAGTTTGTCCATTTCGCGACGAAGACGAAGGATTTCTTTTTTCTGGTAGCGGTTAACGCTGCCATCTTCGAACATAACTTCGAGCTTTTTGAGGCGGTCAATAGATTTGCGGATAGTCTGGAAGTTGGTGAGTGTACCACCCATCCAGCGGTTGGTTACGTAGTACTGATCAGCACGGCCAGCTTCAGTTTTCACAGCTTCGTGAGCCTGACGCTTGGTACCGATGAAGATAACTTTGCCGCCATTAGCAACAGTTTCTACTACTTTGTCGTGAGCACGACGGTACAGTTTTACAGTCTGCTGAAGGTCCATGATATGGATGCCGTTACGAGCACCAAAGATAAATGGACGCATTTTTGGGTTCCAACGACGGGTCTGGTGACCGAAGTGAACGCCGGTTTCCAGCATTTGTTTCATAGTTACGTAAGCCATTGTAATCTCCTTCAATGGGTTTTTCTTCCACCCCGTGCCAAGTCCCGCCACCTTTACAATCTTACGTATTGCATAGGCACCCAGGGAAGATGCATCGGAGTGTGCTTTGTATTAAAAGGCAGGGATACATACTGCGAATAAGTGAGTTTGGCAAGCATTCTTACCGCTCAAACGCATTTTTATATGTATGCATTCTTTCCTTCAATGGCTGAGTGTAGCGCAGATTCTATTGAACAGGAAGCCCTGTAGAGCCTTCGCGCTTTGTAAAGTTTTTAACTGGATTGATAAGTGTGCCGATACCGTCGATTTCAACCTGAATTTCGTCGCCATCCTGAATAGGTCCGATTCCATGAGGGGTTCCGGTCAAAACAACATCACCGGGGAGCAAAGTCATAACATGGGAAATATTCGCCACAAGTTCCAGCGGGCTGAAGAGCATATCGGAAGTATGCCCCTGTTGTACGAGCTGATCGTTTTTGTATAACTTTACGGACAAATCTGAAGGGTCTTGAATATTGGTTTCAAGCCACGGGCCAATAGGTAAAAACGTATCAAACCCTTTGCATCTGCCGAACATTCCGTCGCTTTTTTGCAGGTCACGCGCAGTAACGTCGTTCGCACAGGTGTATCCGAAAATATGGTCAGGGACAGCATGCGTAGAGAGGAATCGAGTTTCGCGTCCTATAATAATGGCAAGCTCGGCTTCGTAATCTACTCTGGTGGATTGCGGCGGAATGTATATGGGCTGTCCGGTGTTGATGATGCTGGAAGGTGGTTTAAGAAAGAACATAGGTTCTTCCGGCAACGGCATGCCGAGCTCTGCCGCGTGCCCTTTGTAGTTCAATCCGACACAGACCACTTTGGAAGGGTTCACAAGTGGAAGCAGTTGTGCTTCTTCCAGCCGGAACCGCTCCGTAACACCAATTTGTGGGGTGAGGCAGCGTAAGAGTCCTTCTTCAAGCGCGGCATAAAATGTTTTATATTGATAATGGACTCTGACTATTTTCATGACACACTCCTGTTCTGTTCTTTACATCTTATACAAAGACATACTTTCAAAACCTATATCCATAGCTGTACACTAACAGTTCTATCCATGGCTATGGTGTTTTCAGTATAAATTGCGGGTATAGGTGAGAAAAAAGTGTTAAATTACTTTTTGTTATGTACTATTATGTGATTTATCCAATTATTATTGGAGTTAGTTAGGGTGTGTTTACAATTAGAAAAAAATTTTGCTGGTTCAATATAAGAATTTTTAAGCACACGCGACTCTGACTACTATTGGATCTAACTGTCGTCAGGAAACTGGAGGGAAGATGCCTCACATGACTGGAACGGGAATGCTGGCAATGTTTGCACTGTGTCTTGTCGGAATAACGGTGTATTCCTTTCTGATCTTTTTACCTTGCTGGATAATTGCGAAACGACGAAATGTTGCGGGTAGTTGGTGGAATTGGGTGATTCCGTTATGGAATTCATATATTGCCTTCCGTCTTGGAAACGGGTCTATTAAACAGGCGACAGTAGTTGCTCTTTTGCTTGTGGCAGGCGCTATAGGATTTGTGCTTAAAGATATTTCACAAATAGTAATGGTTGCAGGCGGGTTGCTGCTGGGCAGTGCGGTCGTGATGTTCTTTTATATATCGTATAATTGGTTAATGCAGATAGGTATTCTTGCCGGAGTGCATAAACATTTATTGCCGATGGTTTTGCTTGTGCTGCAAGTTACAGTGGTGGTGGGGCTGGTTGCATATTCAATTCTAGACTTAGGAACAACGGAGTATGTCGGTGTTATCGATAACACCGTTAACCTGTTATCGTGGATATTCTTTTTGATTGTTGCTGTACGAACTCCCCGTGCAGAGAATCCCCCGCAGGCATTGCTTTGAAAAAAGGAGGGCGTTTATGAGTTTGTTGAATTCAGTGCTTCCTGAGTATGACGTGAAAGAGCATCATGAGATAATTGTGAACAAACCTGTGGAAGCTGTTTTTGAAGCTGCGAATACGGTGGATTTCAGCACGTCAAAAATTATTGTCATCCTTTTTAAGCTGCGAGGCATTCCGGTAGGGCGACTGGATTTACAGGGCATGGTGGAAGAGGGCAGGTTTGTCCGCTTTGGTGAAATGCCTCCTTGGGAAACGGTCTTAGGTTTTACGGAAGCAGATGCAGTGAAAACGATTGATGATGTTGCAGCATTCACAACAAACACCATAGATGCAAAATTTCGCGTTGCATGGAACTTTCAGTGCGAAGCTCTTGATGAAAACACAACACGGCTGAGCACTGAAACTCGCGTAGCTTTGCTGGGGACATTTCTAAAAATATTTTTCAGGTGCTATTGGTTCTTCATCAAACCATTCAGTGGTTGGATTCGAACTATTATGCTGCGGCTTATAAAGGAAAAAGCGGAGGCGTCTTGAGACAACAAAAAAAGCCTCTGGAAAGATAGACCATCCAGAGGCGTTGTATTCGTAGAAAGCGTTGCTTGTCGATAAATTATACCATCGTAATAACAGGAACAACTACAGGGTCGCGTTCCAGTACTTTTCGGAAGAAGCGGCGTAAACCGGAGCGGATTCTGTCCTGCAAGAGTTCGATATCTTCAGGACCTATGTTTTCGAGCAGTTCCAGAATAATGCATTTTGCGTCCTCAAGAACATGATCGAAATGTGCTTCAAAAACAAAGCCTTTGGAAACAATGGTAGGACCATGTAAGATTTCCCAAATTTGCTCGTCGAGTACCATGAAGACTACAACCATTCCTTCGCCGCCAAGTATCTGGCGTTCTTTTAGAACCGTTAGCCCCACATCGCCGACGCCTTTTCCGTCAACTAGAATTTCTTCCAATTCCAGCGGTGTTTCTTTGGTGAGCGTGCCGTCGCAAAGTGTTACGGGTTGACCGTCCTCAACTATCAACGTGTTTGCTTCTTCCACACCACATTCTTGTGCAAGACGGCAGTGTTTTACAAGATGTCGATACTCCCCGTGCACAGGAATAAAGTGCTTAGGAGAGACCGTGTTGAGCATTTCGCATAATTCTTCACGGTAGGCATGACCTGATGCATGAATATTGCGGAAGCTTTCGTAAAAAACTTCGGCTCCCATGCGGTACATATCATTAATCATACGTGTGATTGCAAGTGTATTGCCCGGAATAACACGGGAAGACATTACGACCGTGTCGCCTTCCTGAATGGCAAGATGTTTGTGTTCACCACGAGCAATTCGAGAAAGCGCAGAAAGTGGCTCCCCTTGAGAACCTGTGAGAAGAAGCACTGTTTCTTCATCCGGCAGTTCAGGCATTTCTCGTGTATCCATGTATACAGGAGTGCGGATACGTAAGAATCCAAGCTCATTTGCGATTTCGATATTTTTAACAAGACTGCGACCAGATACAGCAATTTTACGTCCGTAGCGGGCAGAGATATCCAGCACTTGCTGAATACGTTGAATATGACTGGAAAAAAGAGTGACGATGATACGTCCTTTTGCGTTGGCAAAAAGATCTTCAAAGGCGCTTTTGATATCACGCTCGCTTAGCGAATATCCTTCGCGCTCGATGTTTGTAGAGTCGGAAAGAAGTAGTTCAACGCCGTCTTTTGAAAAATTATGAAAGCCTTCAAGGTCGGTTCGATGATTATCAAGAGGCGTTCTGTCGAGTTTAAAATCGCCTGTATGAACAACCTTGCCCGCAGGAGTTTCAACACCGATACCGTATCCTTCAATAATGGAATGGCATACAGGGAAAAAGTTGAATGCCATATCGCCAAGCTGGATACGTTCTCTTGGGGAGACAGGGATAAGTTCTGTGCGGTGCAGCAATTCTGCTTCGCGCAATTTGCTTTCAACAAGTGCAAGTGTGAAGCGGGAGCCATAAATCGGAACACTGAGCCAGCGAATAAGCCAAGGGAGAGCGCCGATGTGATCTTCATGCCCATGTGTAAGCACAATCCCTTTTACTTTTTCTTTCTGATTAAGGATGTGCTCAAACTGGGGAATAATAACATCAACACCGAGATGGTAGTCATGTGGAAACATAAGACCGCAATCGACAATGACTGTTGTGGTGTCTGTAGACCACATGGTGCAGTTCATGCCGATTTCACCCATGCCGCCGAGCGGTGTGAGTGTTAGGCTTGCTTGTGATGGCATGCGCGCATCTCCATGTATTCTTTATTCATGACATCCCGGAGCATATCGCTAAATTCGTTACGCTGCTTTAATGTGTACTCTTCTGTGCTGATTGGTGCCAACGCTTTAACGTACACTTTTCTGCGAGGGCTTAATGCAATACGCCCTTTAGGGAGAATGTCACCTGTACCTTCTATAATAACAGGAACAATAGGAACACCGGCTTTCAGTGCCAGCATTATTGTGCCTGTTTTAAATTCACCAAGTTCCTCGTGCTGCTCCTGACGTGTGCCTTCTGGAAAAATAATAACAGAGCGACCTTCGCGGATCATGGCGGCGGCAGTATCGAGTGATTTCATTGCAGCGCGTCTGTTGCTGCGATCTACAGAAATATTACCGAACAGATTGAAGCAACGTCCGATCAACGGAAGTTTTTGCAGGCTTGCTTTTGCCATAAAAGCAGGCAGTGCTTGCTCAAGTGCAACAAGAGAGAGTGGAATATCAAACTGGCTTTGATGGTTTGCGGCAAAGATAACAGGTTCGTTTGTCGGGATAGCATCTGTTTCTGTAATTAATTCTATCTGAGAACAATTGCGTGCCGCTTTACACCAGAACAATGCGTAATAGCGAACCATTTTTCCAGATTTATCAAGTGCTGCCGCAATGGGCATAGCAATACAAACATACAATGTTGTAAGCAGGAAAGAAACATAAAACCAGATTGTGCGTATCATATCGTATCCAATAAAATGAGCTGGTAAATTATCAAAAAGGTGCACCAGGCTCCAATTAATAAAGCCGCAGCGCAATGTAATGGTGCGGTGCTTGTAGCATGGAGGCATGAAAAGTCGATAGTACTTTATTGCGTCAGAAAAATTTATGGGTAGAAGAGGTTACCGGCTCGCGCTGTGGCTGCTCAAAAACAATACATACACAACTGGTTAGAGTGCGTAATAAAAAAGAGCCTGTCGCTAGAACAGGCTCTTTTCTCGTTGTGTTGCTGGTGGGGAATTAGCTTGCTTTTTCCGCCACAACTTTATCAATTACAGGTGGTGGTGCTTCTTCGTAATGGTCAAACTCCATTGTGAAGACACCCTGACCGCCTGTGATGGATCGGAGATCTGGTGCATAGCGGAGCACTTCGCCCATTGGCACATGTGCTTTAATTTCAGTTATGCCCGCTTTTGAGTCAGAACCGAGAACCTTACCACGACGTGAGGACAAGTCACCGATAACATCACCCATAAACTCGTCCGGTATATGCACAGTCATTAAAACAACAGGCTCAAGCAACGTAGGCTTTACCTGATCCATTGCGCCCTTAAGAGCCAGTGAACCTGCAATTTTAAATGCCATTTCAGAGGAGTCTACAGAGTGATATGAACCGTCGTAAAGTTTTACCTTAAAGTCTACAAGCGGGTATCCTGCAAGACAACCACGCTGTGCTGCTTCCTGAATACCTTTATCGACTGCCGGAATATACTGACGAGGAATAACACCGCCCACGATGGCGTTTTCAAACTCATATCCAAAGCCTTGCGGCATACCTTCAATTTCAATCCAGCAATCACCGAATTGTCCGCGTCCACCGGATTGTTTTTTGTGTCTGCCTTGAACTTGCGCTTTACCTTTGATTGTTTCGCGGTATGGAATTTTTGGAGTTTTCAAGACCATGTCGCACTTGTAGCGGCGCATGGCGCGTTCTACACTTGTTTCAATATGAAGCTGTCCCATGCCGGAAAGTAGAATGTCACTGGATTCTGCATCACGGGAGAGGGTAAGCGTGATATCTTCATCAAGCAGCTTTTGAACCGCAGCATAGATTTTGTCTTCGTCGCCTTTTTCTTTAGGAGCGATAGCGTATGAAATAAGAGTCGGTGGAAGGTCCGGCATAAGAACTTCAAAACTATCTTTTGGCTCAGCCAGCGTATCGCCTGTCTTGGTCACCTTGAGCTTTGGTACAGCAATGAGCGAACCTGGACCGATCTCGCCTTTGGCTGGAGAGTGATCCTTACCATTCATGAATAATGGCGAGTTGATGCGTTCCACTTCGTCTTGATTCACATTTTTAAGGGATGCGTCTCCTGAGAACGAACCGGAAACAACGCGCATGACTGAAAGTTGACCGGAGAATGGGTCGGATAACGTCTTAACTGTAAGCAATGCAAGAGGCTCATCTGGTGATGATGCACGCTCGTTACCTTCTTTATCCATCCACGCAGGGTGTTGTAGCGGTGAAGGTAATAAATCTTGCACAGCATTAAGAAGTTCTGCTCCACCTCTATTTTCTAGAGAAGAGCCAAGCATGACAGGGATAAGCTCACGCGAGAGCACACCGTCACGCAAACCGGTGGTAATTTCTTCTTGAGTAAGTTCGCCAGTCTCAAGATAGTTTTCCATTAATTCTTCATTACTTTCAGCAATGTTCTCAATGGTAGTTTCGCGGAGTACAGAAATTTCATCGGCGAGGTCTTCCGGTACATCACCTTCTGTTGTTGAACCATCTTCATTGTAGAAGAATGCTTTGTTGTTAAGAACATCAACATAGCCTTTAAAATTGTCACCCTGTCCAATTGGCATTTGCAGCAACACAGGGCGGATTCCAAGGATTGAAGAGAGACCGTTGAATGCTGTGTCGAAGTCAGCGCGGTCACGATCCATTTTGTTGATGAAGATGATGGAAGGAAGGCTAGCGTTTTGGACAAAGTTCCAAAGACGGCTGGTTAAAGGGCGGACGCCGTCTACTGCGTCAATAACAAAAATGGCGCTATCAACCCCGAATAACAGGTGGTTGATATCGCCAACAAAGTTATTATCGCCGGGAATGTCCATGAGGAAGTGACGGTTCTTGTTCCAGTCCATGGTGGCAAAACCGGGCTGGATGGAACCACGTCGTTTTACTTCCTCTGGTTCATAGTCAAGCGAAGTGGTGCCTTCTTCAATTTTTCCAAGGCGATTGATAACCCCGGACTGAAACATAAGCATTTCAGCCAGCGAGGTTTTCCCACTTCCTCCTGTGCCCACAAGGGCATAAGTTCTCTGAGAATCAAGTGTCTTGGCCATATACCTCTCCCTTAGTGTGGTTTTAGGGGATTAAGCCTGCTAAAATTGCAAACTGCGGTGTTCCATTACTTGTCTAGAGGGGGTGCCGGTGCGATGCGTCAGGGGACACCCCTATAGTTCCACCTTGTATAACGCTTCATCAGTTGTCAACCTTTGATGCGAAAAATTCAAATTCTCAAATGGATAGTGATCTTTATGTTGAATTTTATCGTAACTTGTAGAAGTATAATCCGTCGTGAATTTTTTGACCTGCCAATGTCGTTGATTCAGGAGTCCATATGTATATCAATATACTCATCGGAATAATTTTTATTGTACTTGTTGTGTGGATAGTGCGGGACTTTTTAGCGAGTCTAAAGTCGCCAGCGCGAATTATGAAAGACGAATTGACGTTGCGGCGGGAAAAACATGAACAGGTGAATGCAAACATAGAGCGATTACGCGAAACAGGTGTGAAAAAACTTGTGCCAGTGGCTCGTGCTTTACAGGAAATGAACGAAGCGCTGCCTAAAGAAAAGCGGTTTACCGTAGAAAATAATCATGACACTGTGGCGATTATTTTCGAAAAATCATATGTAGAAGTTACTCACAGACTGACGCAATTTTCGTTGAGTGGTAATGAACAGGATTTTACTGATGACGTGGAAGCGCATCAGACGTTCATTATCGAGCGTAAGGATGCTGAAGGGAATGTTATAAGTATTCGCGAAGCAGTAACGGAAGAAGAAACAATACGCCTTATTGCCCGCGAAATTGCTGCCGTTGTAGAACCTTGAGCAAGCATGGCTAGCTTGCACAACCCCTGATGCGTGTTGTTTTCATACATTATGGATGGTAAGTTCTACGCATTTGCTGCGTCTGTTGTTCAATTTGTTTTACTGTACTACTTTTTCCAAATGGGGGCGAAATGTCGAAAGAATGTACCCTGTATGCACTTTCCACCTGCATTCATTGCAGGAGAATGAAGATTTTTTTAGAAGACCATGAAGTGGATTTTGATAATATTTTTGTTGATAAGCTTAAGGGCGATGAGCGGAAAAATATTATCGATACGATTAGAAATTATAATCCGAAACTTTCTTTTCCTACCTTGGTCGTTAAAGAGGGTGAGTGCATAATTGTAGGCTTCCATAAAGACCAGATTGAGGAGGCACTGAACTTATGAGTAAGAAAATGACTGCTGAAGAGCTGTACAAGATGCTCAAAAAGATTCAGGAGCCGCGTGGATTCTATTTCAATAAAGATATGGAAATAACCATGCCGCTGTTGGAAAGCCTGTTAATAAACAGAGACGAATATGGGTACATGGCGTGTCCGTGTCGATTGCCAAACGGTGAGTTTGACAAGGACAGGGATATCGTTTGCCCTTGTGAGTATCGCGATCCGGATTTAGAAGAATTTGGTGTATGCTACTGCGGGCTGTATGTAACCGAAGAATACAATCAGGAAGATCACGATGAAGTGGCAATTCCTGAACGTCGTCCGCCAGAAAAAATTTTAGGATAATATCCCCGCTGCCGGATGGCTCTAGCGGCGCGAATACGATAGTTACTATTGGGACAGTCGTATTTGCCGTGTAGCGCAGGTTGATCCTATAGCAAAGCATATAGAGTGAAAAAAGCGATGCAACTCTTGTTACTACAGGAGTTGCATCGCTTTTTTTGTACTGTGGCTTCGGAAGAAAAAAGAGATAACGTACTTATGTTACGTTAAGCCTAACAACTCAGCGCCATTGCTCAGGAAGGTTTCGAGCTTTGAATTTGAGAGCTTGAGTCGTTTTTTGAGCTTAATCAGCTCTTTGTCCGGGCTGTACAGTGGGTAATCCGATCCGAACAGAATTTTTTCATGCGGATGCTTTTTCATGATTGCATTAAGCGTGGTGTCGTCAATGAAATCAAGCGTGCTCGACGTGTCGATGTAAATGTTTTTTCCAATAAGAACCTTTAACGCATGATCCCATTGGTGATATCCCCCGAAGTGCGCGGCAACAAAGCGTGCGTTAGGGAATTGATCGATCAGTGCCGAAAGTTTGTACGGACAGGATGGATTATCTTCCGGTGCTAGCTTGTCTCCGACGTGGAACAGGATGACGAAATCTTTTTGTGCTGCTTCAATGATAGGCAGCAGACGTTTTTCATCCATTCTGAAGCCTTGAAAATCTGGGTGCAGCTTCAGTCCCTTAATACCCCGTGCTTTTAAGCGTGCCAGCTGGTTTTCCCAGTCGTCGAAGTCTGGATGGATTGTGCCGAAAGGAATTGCATCTGGATGAGCTGCTTTAAGCGAAAGAGCAAAATTGTTTGCAGGAATAACTTGTGCGGCTGAGGTTGCTGCACAGAGTACCACCATTTTATCCAGACCGGCTTTTTTAACCCGGCGGATAAGATCATCCATAACACCTGTGCACTGACATGTAATTCCATAGTGGGAATTTAAATGTTCGACTGCTTTGGCGGCAATTTTGGGATGAAACGCGTGAGTGTGGAAATCAATATACATAATAGTGCAGCGTTCTTCTTAGATTATAGTTACTATCCGAGAAAGAGGTCTTTGAGCCATTCAGGGACTTTAACAGGACGACCTTTTTCATTTGTACATGCGTGTTCAGTGCTGCCGGTAGCAAGCACAGTGTCTTTTGATTCGTTGTAGATTTCGTATTCAAAAGTCATGGATGCACGTCCCCACTTACTGATGCCGACACGGAGATGCAGCAGGTCGTCAAAGCGGGCAGGGCGTTTGTAACGGCATTTGGCTTCGCGTACCGGAAGGTATATGCCCCGTTTTTCTACTTCGCTGTAGCTCATGCCGTGTTCGCGGATGTATTCGCTACGACTTCTTTCAAACAAATGAAGATACTCAGCGTAATACATGACGGACATAGCATCGGTTTCACCGTAGGAAACACGATGCGTAAGCCATGTCTCTGGCGTTGGGAATGTATCCATATCGTTTCCTTTATTGCTTCAGTCTTTATATATGATGCTGCAAGTACGGAACATCAATATGTTGCCGTCTGCGCCATTCCGTACGTGCTCTGCAAAGCTCTTTACCGGTTTCGTCATGGGAAACAGAGTGCAGGTAATCGCCGTCAGCAGTGGTGCCGGACTTGCTTGTGAGCTTTTGTAACGCGCCGCATTCAGTTCGGTAACTAATGTCAATGAGTGCTGGCTCATATTCCATTAAGAAATCTTCTGGGACAGATTCTTGAATCCACCCAAGGTAGCGCACGTTGTTTACATGTCCGTTTGTGTCGATATCTGTCTTTCTGCTTACGAGCGGAATTTCATATTCCACGTTTTTTAGACGAGGAACAACACGCGTTGGAAATTCTTTGCAGCACGGAGTATTCTTTGGGTAATTGGCTGTAATAAATTCCGGTACGGACACAAGCTTCCGTTTTGCAATATCTATTACAAGCCAAGCTGTTGTGCCTTCTGCAATAAGCGTGTTCTGTGCATCGAATACTTCAAAACAACGGAGTGCAAGCGTAGGCGTGTGGCTTGAAGGCCATGTGTGCACTGAAATGGTTTCACCGGTAACAGGATAGCGATCTACCGTTATGGTTAATCTGCTGAGTACCCATGCAATGCCGTGCTCAAGTAAAAATTCCCCCGGAAACCCGTGGAGCCGTGCGTTGTTGGCTGCTGCTTCTTCAAAAAAAGCGGCAAACGTGGCAGGGCATGCCTTTCCGAATCTGTCTGTATGGTAGGTCTTAATAGTGTAAGACTCTATCCCCTTTCCAGTCATATATAATTCCCCTTCAATGCAGCCGTACTAGCTAGCACTGACAGGTGTTGAGAGCAATAGTGTGCATGTTGATTATTTTCCGGTAATTACAATATGGTTACTATATATTGTAATTACCGGAACAAGTTAGATATCTTTCAAATGATTATACGGGTCGAGAGAAAAGGATATAGGGGCGTAGATGGCATGATCTGCGCGTGTATCCAGTGCCCAGCGTTGTGTTCCGTATTCGTAATGCCACCATTCGCAGTGGAAGTTCACAAACCCTGCCTGTGTCATAACAAAGTACAGAAGTCTGCGGTTGTAGAGAGCTTCCTCTTCTTTTGCGGTGAGCTTTTCGTTTTGTTCGAGTTTTTTCTCGAAATAATCAGTGCTGGATATTTCATTCGGGAAATCAAACGGAGCACCAAAGAAAAGTTTTTTACCAGCCTTATCGGCGATGGTGATGTCTATGGCACCACCAGTGGAGTGTGGAGCAGGCATGGTAATGTCTGTCATAGGCTTGGCAACATATTGCTGTGCTTTGCGACTAATTTCTTCTTCTGTCTCATCTGGATGCATTGTGCTGAATGCGTTGGTGCATTCGGTAAACAGAAAAGATTGAACTTGTGTCGAGCGCCAGCCATCCAGCACTACAAGACGCAAGTGTGACGGCAGCAGGGAAGAGGCATGCAATAGACGCTCAAGAACACCTTCTCGTGCGTAACATTCCGGCAAAGCCCCTGCAATCTGTCGCTCAAAATATATAGAGCGGCTCAGCATATGTTCCGGTGCCAAAGACAGTGGAACGAGTTCTTCATGTGAGTCCGTGCAAGGAACAGCATAAACAGACTCCCATGATGCTTCTGAGAGTCCATGAATAGGCGGTACTATTTTATCAGGCATAATTAGATCCAATAATATGTGTAGGTAAATGTGCCGCATACTCTGGCTGGTATTTTGTGCAGAGGACTATGTGTGGCACAACAATAAGCAGTCTTTGGCAAATAAACCTAACTATCGGAAAAGGCTAGAATTTGTTTGTATGAATATCAAAGGATTTTTGAGGTAGCTCGCTGGGGTGACGATACGAGATGGTTGGTGACATCAGCGATTGCGCAATACGTCCAGCACATCCACATTTGAAGCAACCCATGCAGGGTAGGCTCCCGCAAAGATGCCAAGCAGGCAGGAGCCAAGGCTGACTACTGCTATGAGAAGCGGATCATATATGAACGGATACCCCGCGGTGTAGTAGATTATTGTTATAAGAACGATGGCGATAAGTGCACCTAACGTTCCACCTATGCCTGAGAGTAGACTCGATTCTAATAAAAATTGGGACATGATTGCGCTGCGGCGGGCACCAATGGCGCGCCGGACGCCGATTTCTAACTTACGGGTTTGCACGAGCAAAATCATGATAGATAAAATTCCCATTGCGCCGACTGAAAAAGATATAGACGAACTCATGATTCCGAGAATCCATACCAGCTCTAATGCTTGCGTTTTTAGCTTGGAAACATCCTTTGCAGCCAGCACTAGAAAGTCATCTTTTTCTGTTGGCTGTATTTTATGTTGTCGTCGCATAATGTCGATGGATGATTGTTTTGCTTCTTCTTCTGCCTTGTCCGTGTATAGCGTCATAAAGACACCGGATACCCAATCCTGATTCGACATTCTTCGCATATACGTTGTAATGGGAACAAACACTTGCTCGTCTTGGTCTGTACCAGCGAGGTCACGTCCTCTTTTTGGCATCACACCTATGACCTGTAAGTTTGTGAGTCCGTAGCGTATGATTTTTCCGAGAGCCTGCGTATGGTTTGCAAATAGCTGATTGGCGATGGTGTATCCCAGCACACAGACTTTTGCTCGTTGTTCGACTTCTTGCTGTGTAAAAAAACGTCCGTATGCAACTGTAGCTGCACGGACAGAAGGAAAATTAGCATTTGCTGCAATAAGTTGTGATGAAACAAGGTTGCGGCGGTAGCTGATTTTTAAATTTTTGGTAACAAAGGGGGTTCCTTCTTTTACAAAGGGGTTGTTTTTTAGCAGAGCATCAGCATCATCCTGCTTGAAGGTGGTAATTACTCCCCCATACCGTATTGAACCGCTCCGCCTGAACGTAGGTTGACCTGCAAGAGCCACTAACAGGTTGGGACCTAATTTTTCTGTTTCCAGCCGTGCCTGTTCTTTTAGTGCTTCTGAAACATGGATGACTCCTGTGAGCGCTAATGTGCCAAGAAATACACCAAGCATGGCAAGTGCAGAGCGTAATTTGTGGGCAGCCAGTGAACGCAGGGCAATGCGTAAATAACTTAACATTACCCGTCTCCGCGTAGCGCACGTATCGGGTCAAGGTCTGCTGCCTGTCGTGCCGGACTTAACCCAAAAATTAATCCCACGGTCATAGCCGCCCCAAGAGCAGATACAAACATTTTTAGGGAAAGCCGTATTTCAATAAGATTAAAAATGAAAAGTGCCTGTGCTAGCGCAAGCCCCAGTGCGATTCCAAGTAACCCTCCTAAAATTGTTAAAAGAATAGCTTCGAGCAAAAATTGTCTGATTATTGCGCCTTTGCTTGCCCCAATGGCGCGTTTGAGTCCTATCTCTAGTGTTCGTTCAGATACCGAAAGATAGAATAAATTTGCCAGAACAAAACCGCCGACGAGCATTGCCGTAACTGCTGTAACGCCAAGAAATATAGTCAGTCCGCCTTTGATAATAGATAAAAATTGCTGGACTTCTTCTGCGGTGAGAATGGTGAAGTCATCAGGATCACTAGGGGCAAGATTGTGAAGTTTTCGCAAGTAGCTCGTAAGGTTTTCTACGTTAGCGCGCATGTTTTCAGCATCAATATATTTGATTCGAAGTCCTCTGAAGTATTGTCTGTTCACACCGAATCGTTGCGCCATAGTTGTAAGCGGGATGATGATGCGGTCATCAAGACTGGAACCACCGCCACCTGAATATCCTCTGTAGGAAAGCTCTCCAATTACTGTAAATGGAATTGATCCCACAAAAATAGTTTTGCTGATGGGGCTTTCGCCTTTGGTAAACAAGGCCTTAGCGACGGTTTCGCCGATAAGGCATACTTTTAATGCCCGTGTTACGTCTTGCTCCGTAAAATCCCGTCCGGAAATAAGCGGCCAGTTCCATGCTTCACTGTAATTGGCTGATGAGCCGATTATTCGCGCAACGTTCCAATTTTTATTTTTATATCGAAGCGTCTTACCTGCTACAGAACGAAGCGGGATGACAAGGTATGTTCCGGGTAATGATTGCCTGATGTTTTTCAGGTCACTCCATGAGAGTGTGAGTGTACGTTGCCCTACAGGACGGTTGAAAATATCGCCGCCAAGAACGAGAACGGCATCCGGTCCAAAGGATTCAGTTAATTCTTCTGCTTTTTGATTGGCTCCGTCGTGTGCGGCAATGATGACAGTAAGGGAAGCAATTCCAAGCGAGACAGACACTATGACAAAGAGCGAACGAATTTTGTACGCCCAGAGTGCTTGCAGCGCTAAGAGTCCTGTTCTGCCAAAGTGGGCTAAATGTGATCTAACATCTTCGAGTTTCATTCATTTTATTGTAGCGCAGATGAATGTACGAACAAGAGCGATTACGTATAAATTTAACAGTGCGTTAGAGGTATCAATCTAAAATAATGCCGCTACTGACCTGAATATAAAAAAGCGTCCGGTTTTCTTTGCTGATTAAGAAACCGGACGCAGGGAGGTGTCAAAAGAGGGTACAATGTTTAGATGATAAGCACTGCCCATCATATCCGCAGGAGAGCAAAGCTGGGATGTTTTTCAACCAATACAGAAACAAAATGCAGGAATGTTTCTGTAGTATTGTTTGTGTTGAGTGAGGCTGGCTCAACTGCACACCATACGGCTCTTTTGACCAGACAGGTTATATTGAAGAATACGTTGTGTTTCACCTTTATGCACATGTTGTCGCATAGATTACGAACAGTTCTGCCAGCAAAGCTGAATATGGTCCTTAGCAAGACTTCGGGAGAAAAGGCTTACTCCGACAGCCAGTGCGATGGATATCGGCAGAGCAACAACATTTGGGTCAACCCACTGAAGGAGAAACATAGTGCTACCCGGTGCTGCATCAGCAACAAGAGTTACCTTGCCAAAAAGAGTCTGGCAAAGCCCGATGGCAGCAGCTTCTTTTTTGTGGATAAACAGCATCCACAACATAGAGATAGTAAAACCACCGACGATGGACATTTTTGCACCTGTTTTTGTGATGCCTTTCCAGTAAAGACCAAGAACGTATGCTGGTAAAAATGTTGCGCCGCTTAATCCAAAGAAGAACGCGGTTGCGCGTGCAACAATGGAAGGAGGAAGCAGCCACGCCCACACAAGAGTAGCAATAATGGTAGCAACAATACCGAGCTGGTTGATGGATGGGACACTCAGTGTGTTTCTACTACGCATAATTGTTCGGGAGACATCATGCGCAAGAGAGGTTCCGCCAATGTGGAACTGGCTGGAAAGTGTGGACATGGCTGCGGCAAACATAGCAAGCAGAAACATGGCAGAGAACCATGGCGGCATAACTTTTTCGATAAAGACGGGAACAATTTTATCAAGGTTGCCGCCAGCCATCTGAATGCTTATTTTGCCAAACTGGTTAAAGAAAATTGCGTTTGAAAGTGCACCTACTACGTAGATGACCCCAATGGTCAGCAGGATAAAAACGGAACCGTAGAGCACAGCACGGTTTAATTCTTTGTCGCTGGAAACAGTCATAAAGCGTACAGCAAGCTGTGGCTGCGCAAGTACACCTATGCCAACACCGTAGACAATGGTTGTGTAGATAACGAGCCAGAGTGGTGAGCCTGTCTCAGTTCCTTGAGTCCAGCCGAGGATTCCGCCTTTTTGCAGTGAGTCGGGAACCAAGTGCGCCATGGAAGTAAGAGTTTCATGAGCGGGAATAACACCACCGAGCAGGTAGTAGGTGTAGCCAAGCAAAAAGACCATCATGCCGACCATGATTGTTCCTTGAAAAGCATCCGTGTACATAACAGCTTTCATGCCGCCGGTAATAACGTACAGGGATAAGATTGCAGTAATGCCGATAAGCATCCATTCGTATGGTAATCCGAGGGATACTTCTGTCATACGACAAATACCTGTCAGGACAGCTGCTGCGTAAACGGGAATAAAGAAAAAGATAATTCCGCCGGAAAATCCTTGGATAAATTTTGAATTGTAGCGTTTGCCAAGTAGTTCTGGGAAGGTATGACAGTTAAGCACCAATCCCATGCGACGGGTTCGTTTACCTAGAAAAACCATGGCGAGGAAAATGCCGACAAAAATATTTAAGAATGCCAACCAAAGGAGTGACATACCGAACATTGCAGCTACACCACCGAATCCGATGATAGCTGAAGTGGAAATAAAGGTAGCGCCATACGACATAGCCATAACAAATGGATTCACGGAACGTCCGGCGAGCATGTAGTCTCCGGCGTTCTTCGTTTCTTTCCATCCTTTCCATCCCAAGTAGAAGACAATTCCAAAGTAGAGCAGTGATGTTATCAGTTTGATGACCATGTCGTATTCTCCTGCTAGTTGTCAGTGCTTTCCTGCACTAGCGATTCTATATTTACGTTGTCCGGCGTTCCAGCGTTGTTCCAGTTTGTAATGCCGTAAACAACACAGCCAATTGTTGATATGATGCACAGCCAGTAAGGCAACGCAGTTTCAATGCTTCCGAGACCTAATAGCATACTATTCTCCTTATAATAAAAAAAACCGCAGGCTCTCACCTGCGGTTTTTTCGGTATACGTTTTGTATCGTTGTGTACTGTCAAACACACTCAACCGATCCGCAGGTCATTGAGACGCGGTAACCATAATATGCGTAAAAATAGCTGTTCATATGGCGGTTGATTGTGTTCATGGAGTCTCTTCTACTCGCTATGATACAAAAATGTCAAGTTCGATAAAGTAGAAAATGGCATTTTTTTCGATATAGTCGAAAATGAAAAGTGAAAGGAAGGCGCGGGAGGAAGCCTCCGGCGGCGCTTGCCAGCGGGACTTTATGAACCTTTCTCGAAGAAAGGTTCGTAAAAATATCCAAAGACTTTCAAGGGCAAAGAAATCTTTTTTGTAAGACCTTGGAAGCCGCGAGAAGCGATATCCTTAAAAAGTAAAGGGTTGTTCTATGTGTGCAGAACAACCCTTTACTTTGAATATAAAGAAAGCATTACCGAATACAGTAGATACAAGCGGTAAGCGTTGGTTTGACGTTTATTAAAATTAGTAGGGCGGCTGCTCTGTGGTTACAGAGCAGCGCAAGTTAGTCGTAAGTGATCTCGCGAATTGTGTTGGAATAAGTACTCTTGGTTGAACTCTTGTTCCCTTGAGGGGGCGATGCCACCTCCATGCGGGTAGGTTCACGAACATATTTTCCTTTACGTATTTTGCCAGCAGAGCTGAATATGATCTTCTGCAAGGCTTCGGGATACAAGGCTAACGACTACAGCAATTGTGATAGCCACGGGCAATGCCACTACGTTGGGGTCTACCCACTGGAGTAGAAACATTGTGCTACCGGGTGCTGCATCTGCCACAAGGGTGACTTTTCCAAAGATAGTTTTGCAAAGTCCGATTGATACCGCTTCTTTTTTGTGGATGAAAAGCATCCAGAGCATGGAAACGGTGAATCCACCGACCATGGACGTTTTGGCTCCTGTTTTGGTCATGCCTTTCCAGTAAAGCCCGAAAACGTACGCTGGGAGGAATGCGGCTCCGGTAAGTCCGAAGAAGAAAGCTGTTGCACGCGCCACAATGGAAGGCGGCAACAACCATGCCCATACCAGTGTCGCAAGAATTGTTGCAATAATCCCAAGCTGGTTTACTTGTTTGGTATCCCGTTTGGTGGGCATAACTACCTGTGAGACATCGTAGGCAAGTGAGGTTCCACCAATATGGAACTGGCTTGAAAGAGTAGACATTGCTGCGGCGAACATGGCGAGCAAGAATGCTGTGGAGAACCAAGGCGGCATGATGCCTTCAATGAAGACAGGGATTATTTTATCAAGGTTACCACCTGCCATTTGGATACTGATTTTGCCAAACTGTTCGAAGAAAATTGCATTAGAAAGCGCACCTACAACGAAGATAACGAATACTGTGAGCAGAAGAAAAATTGCGCCATAGAGAACTGCACGGTTTAATTCTCTGTCGCTGGAAACAGTCATGAAGCGCACAGCAAGTTGCGGCTGTGCTAGTACGCCTATGCCGACGCCGTAGACAAGTGTTGTATAAATAACAAGCCAAAGCGGAGTGCCCTGTGCGGAGCCTTGTGTCCAACCCAAGATGCCACCTTTTTGTAAAGCCTGTGGCATAAGATGGGACATGGCTGTGAGTTTTTCATGTGCCGGAATAACACCACCGAGCAGGTAGTAGGTGTAGCCAAGCAGGAAGAGCATCATGGCAGCCATAATGGTTCCCTGAAATGCATCCGTGTACATTACAGCTTTCATGCCGCCGGTAATTACGTACAAAGACAGAATTGCGGTTATTCCGATAAGCATCCATTCATACGGCAGACCGAGTGATACCTCTGTCATACGGCAGATACCAGTGAGCACTGCTGCTGCATAAACAGGAATAAAGAAAAAGATAATACCGCCGGAAAAGGACTGTACGAACTTGGAATTATAGCGCTTACCAAGAAGTTCCGGAAATGTGTGACAGTTGAGTGTTAGCCCCATGCGGCGAGTTCGTTTTCCAAGAAACACCATAGCGATGAAAACGCCGACAAAAATAGTAAGAAATGCAAGCCACAGCAGAGGCATGCCGAACATTGCCGCAACGCCACCAAAACCGATGATGGCAGAAGTGGACACAAATGTTGCACCATATGACATAGCCATAATAAACGGGTTAACAGAACGACCTGCAAGCATGTAGTCGCTAGCGCCTTTTGTTTCTTTCCAACCCTTCCAACCCAAGTAGAATACAGCTGCAAAGTACAGCATTGCGGTGATAAGTTTGGCGGCCACGTCAAGTTCCTCTCTTATTGCTTTGTGTTATCACACACTATTGATTCAACTTCTGCCGTGATGGTGTCCGGCTCGCCTGCGTTGTTCCAGTTCTTAATTCCGTAAGCAATACAGCCTATGGTTGAGAGGATACAAAGCCAGTAAGGTAACGCGGTTTCAATGCTTCCGAGTCCAAGTAACATATCTGTTCTCCTTGTAATTACGTGCAAAAAAAAACCGCAGGCTTTCGCCTGCGGTTTCATCGGTGTATAGAATTATATTGTGTTACGTTTGAACACACTCAACCGATCCGCAGGCCTGAATGCCGCGGAAACCAAAAAACGCAAAAAGGAAGTTGGTGTTGAGTTTGTTCATGAAGCCAACCTAAATGTGGTTAGACAAAAATGTCAAGTTTAGTTTGAAATTAAAATTTTGTTTCCAGAACATCTGCGGCTCGCTGACCATTTGCCGCCTTAATATTGCCAACCCATTGGCGAACCACATCAAGGTGTCCTTTAATCCATTCAGTTGCGGTTTCTTCAGGTGTTTGTTCTTTTATTGCAACATCGTATGTCCACTTACCTTGGGTCTTTTTGTCGACGTTGATGCGTGAAAGGAACAAGTACGGGTCTGGATATTGCTTTTTAATCTTTGGTCTGATGACAGTATTGATAGAGTTTTCAGCGATCAGTATGCCAGAACCTTTTACGCCATCCAGATACCGCATATCGAGAGTTACGTTTGTCCAGTGCGGTTGCCAGCATCCGAAAACAATCCATTGTTTTTCTTTAAAAGATTTAAGTACTTGTTTGAACAGGGCATCAATTGGTTCGCCTTGCTGCTTCCAGCTGCCGAGTCCTTCAAAATCATCAAGAATTAATTGATCGACAATGTTGTACAATCCTGAACCAGCTTCGAGGTTATAGATTACAGAACCAAATTTTTCGGCATTGGGAGCAAGGTCTGCAATAGATTTCACCTTTGGGTCAACGTAGTCGGGAATGCATAGTCCTGTGCGGGCATTGGCTACGTTAACTCCGGCAATATGAACAACTTTTTCTTCAAGCAAAGGGAGCAGCATTAATTTATGTAAGGGAAGCCACGCACTCATGAAAACATCTGCATCACCGTTTTCAAGAGATCTATACGCCTTTTCGGGTTCTTCTGTGGTCATAGCTGTGGGAAAACCAATTGCCTCAAGTACCTGCATAGCAATTTGTGCCTTAACCATACCGCCTGCCCATGGCGGAACGATGAATGTTATCGGCTTGGCATTAACCGTTGCTGGATGGCAGATAAACGCGAATGCAAACGCAAACAAAAGAGCCGCGAATTTTTTACGCATAGTGTTCTCCTCGCTTATTGGTGCATAGTCTTCTGTTTGTCCGAAGCGGTATGTTTTTTTGTACGGACAGGTTGCTGTTTTTCGTCAGTTGCTACTTCACCGTCTTTAAACACGATGCGGCGCTTGGCACAGTCGGCGGTGAGCGGGTCATGAGTGACTAAAATAATAGTTTTGCCTGTGTTGTTGATTTTCTCAAACAGATCGAGAATTTCGTTACTTGTGTTTGTGTCAAGCTGTCCTGTGGGTTCATCTGCCAACAGTAATGGCGGATTATTGAAGAGCGCACGTGCTAGCGCGACACGTTGTTGCTGTCCGCCGGACAAGCTTGACGGTTTAAAATCCATACGGTCTCGCAATCCTACGGAATCGAGTAATTCCTCTGCCCGTTGGCGGAGGCGTGTTTGTTTGCCTTTGCGGTAGAGACCGGGAAGCATAACATTCTCCGCTGCCGTTGCGTAGGGAATGAGATAAAAATTTTGAAAAACAATGCCAGTAAGTCTGTTTCTGGCATCGCTTTGTTCATTATCTGACATTTGTGCTGTATCCGTACCATCAAGAAAGTATGAGCCAGCAGTAGGACGGTCTAGCAGGGCGAGAAGATGCAGGAGCGTAGATTTTCCCGAACCCGAAGTACCTTGGATTGCAACCAGCTCGCCATGGTCAATGACCATATCAAGTGGTTTTACGGCATTGATAGTCAGCCCACCTTGCGAAAAGGTTCTTGTTAATCCTTTTGTTTCGATAACTGGCTTGCTCATTCTGCTACTCTTTAGATTGATTGCTTGGCAGGATAAGCCGTGTTGCGACTAGGTCACCGTTATTAATGCCCGATAATACCTCTGTATTGTTAGCTCCCATTGTTCCGAATTCTGGTGAAACTGGGGTTGCGCGATTATTTTCATCCACGATGTATACATATTGTTTGCCATCCACCCACTTGATGGCGTTGTTGGGTACTACCAGAACGCTATCTATTTCTTTTGTGATAATAGAACACTGAGTTGTCATTTGCGGTCTGAGCTGGATAGCTGTTTTAGGCTTAAGAGGAACCAGTGCTTGATAGTATACAATATTATCTTGGATGACAGCTTCAGGATATATTTTTGACACACTTCCTCTGAAAATAACGCTAGGGTAGGCATCAACGGTAAAGTTAACTGGCATTCCCCGTGTGACGGTTCCCACATCGGTTTCATCGACGTAAATAAGCATTTCAAGGCGAGTAGGGTCTAAAATTGTAATCAGGTTAGCTACTTGTAATCCTGCAACTACAGTTTCGCCTTCTTGCGCTGTAACCTGACTGACCAGCCCGTCGATTGGTGCATAAATTTCTGTATAGCTGATTTGAATGCTAGCGTTGTCCAGCTCTGCCTGTGCAGAAACTACAGCCTCTACGGCGTTAATGACGTCTGTAATGTAATTTTCTTCCAGCAACCGCAAAGCATCTTTGTTCGATTTTGCCTGTGTGGCTGCCACAACGTAGTCCTGATAGGCTTCATCTAGTGAAGATTGCTCAAGCACTCCTGTTGCAACAAGGGCAATACGTCGTTGCCATGTGAGATATGTGAAGCGGCGTTGCGCTAGCGAGCCGTCAAGAGTCGCCTGAGCCTGATCTATCTGAATGGGATATGTTTTGTTAACATTTTCCAGTTGTGCTTGTGCCTGCCTGAGCGCTGCTTCTTGTGCTACGTAGTTTGCGCGTTGTTCTCTATCGTCTATTTTGGCGATTAAAATACCTTTTTCGACCCTGTCTCCAACACGCACGAGCATTCGTTCTATCACACCAGTAGCACGCGTACCTGTTTTAACAATTGCACCAACTTGAGCTTGGATAATTCCAGTGGATTGCAGCTGAACGGCAACGCTTCCTTTTTGTGCTTTGGCGATTTCAAGAACCTTTGCTCCATCTGCGTCCTGTTGCACTACAAAGTACCACACTGTTCCAGAAATGAGCAGTATGGTAACGAGCACGATGAGGATAAAGGCAGATTGTTTTCGCATGCAAGAGTATCCTTCTGGAGGTAAAGGGTACTCAACTGTACGCTAGGTGCAAACGTGATAGCTATTCTAGAGAAGAAAAATCTGAATAAAAATACATGGATTTAAGAAAGTTCGGGAGAAGGTATAAAAAAAGACCACTGCAAGGCAGTGGTCTTTTATGGGCGTAATAGCGGCGACGCTAAAACAGGTTGGTTGCGTATGCTGCGTTGAGCAATGATGTATACTTGCTGTCGTAGCGCTTTTCATCCTTTTGCAGGGCTAAAGCAGCTTCGGCAGGTGGTATTGCTTCAGCGTATGTACGTTTTGTAATCATGGCGCTGAAGGAGTCAGCCACAGCAGTTACTCTACCAAGCCAACCAATGTCGTCACCTTTGAGTCTGTTAGGGTAACCAGATCCATCCAACCGTTCATGGTGCTGCATAATTGCCTGCACCATTTCATCGAAAGCAAAACCGAGCTTATGTACAATCTTGCCTCCCTGAAGGGAGTGCTCAAGAATCTTAGCACGTTCATCATGCTTCAGCGGCTCTGTTTTGGTCAGGATAAAGGAAGGTACTTTAGACATTCCTATATCGTGCAGCAACAGCGCCAGCGTGATTTTATCAAGTTCTCTGCGTTTGAAATCCTTGCGGGTTTCAAAGAACAACCAAAGACCTGCGATAGTCGTGTTAAGAGAATGCGTACTAAGCCTATGCTCTTCCGTTGATATGCGACGCATAAAAAGCTTCATGCGGAACTTGTCCTTACTCAGAAACTCGGTGAAGACCATTACATCCTGATATAGTGCTTCAAACACTGGGCGCACAGGCTGGTCAATGAACTCATCAAGGCGGATGGTTAACGCCTGAATTATTACTTCAGCGATTTCTGTATCTTTCAAGTTCTCATCAATAAGCACAAGGTCAAGCTGTTTGACAATATGCTTAAAGTATACCGCATGGTCAGCTCGGGCAACGAACAGGTCGCCATTGGAACAAAGGGTCTGGACTTCATCTACCTGCTCATTAGAGAGCCTTGCACCCTTACGACAGTAAGGTTCAAGTGTAGCAGACTCATCCTTAAACACAAACAGATCCAGTGGCGGTCTGTACTTTGGGAAGCTGTCCAGAATAGTTTTAGCTATCTGGTAATACGCTTCTCTAAAGCTTTCGGAAGCAGCGGATTGATCAGTTGTCATACTTACTTATGGTAGATTTTCACCAGGTTTGTTCCCCTGGCTTGTCCTCCCGGTTTAGGCTGACCTGCTGTAATAACAACGCGGTCACCGGCACGGAATTCAGGGGATGTTTCAACAAATGTTTCAGCCCGTTGTAGGTGGGCTTCAATAGATTTGTCAACAGGGTCGGTTACAACACCCCATGAGAAGTTCAATGCACGGCGAACAGCTTCGTCCGGTGTAAGCGCGTGAACGAGCTGGTCTGGACGACGTGCGGACATAAGACGAGCAGATGCACCGCTGTTGGAATGACATACAAGAGCTTTAGCTTCTACTTTTTCAGCCATGAGACATGCAGAGTATGCAAGGAAGTCCGGAGTAGACTGACCTTTGCTTGGAGTCATGTCACGTTCCTGCTCAAAGTAGTACTTTTCTGCTTCCTGCGCGATTTTGGTCATGTATTTCACAGTCTGCACAGGGAAGTTACCCATAGCAGTTTCTTCTGAAAGCATGAGACAGTCAGTACCGTCGAGTACAGCGTTTGCTACGTCAGTTGTTTCTGCACGGGTAGGAACAGGGTTGTTCACCATGGACAGAAGCATCTGGGTTGCAACGATAACTGGTTTGCCTGCGCGGTTACATGCTTCGATGATGCGTTTCTGCATAGCTGGAAGCTGTGGAAGCGGACATTCAACACCAAGGTCACCACGAGCAACCATGATGATGTCAGTAACATCGAGAATAGCTTCGAGGTTAGTAACAGAGTTCTGACGCTCGAGCTTAGCGATGATAGGAATGTTTTTACCGGCTTCGAGGATAATTTTACGTGCAACTTCAATGTCAGCAGGAGTCTGAACAAAGGAGAGAGCACAAGCATCAACACCGAGACGCAGACCGTCGCGAAGATCTTTCTGATCTTTTTCGGTCATAGCCGGAAGGTTGATTGGTTTACCCGGAAGAGCAAGACCTTTACGGGAAGTCAGGAAGCCATCGTTGCGACACTCAATCTCGAATGCACCGAGGTCGAGTTTTTCTGTTACGCGGAACGGAAGTACGCCGTCTGCGAGAACAATTTTGTCGCCGATTTCCAGAGTTTCCATGATCTCAGGAACATCAAACGGGATGAAAGGAAGTTGACGCACGTGTTCGGTACCTGAAGGGCCGAGAACGAGACGATCATGTTTTTTCAGTGTGTAGCTATCTTCACTGAGCTGACCGATACGCATCTTAGGGCCGGAGAGGTCCTGAAGAATTGTAATAGGAGTATCGTACTCTGCTTCGAGTTCGCGGATAAGTGCAATAAGACCTTCAAACATGGTTGCATCGCCATGTGAGAAGTTAAGCCTGAAAATACGTACACCGGCTTCAATAAGTTCAGACAATTTCTGTCTTGAGTTACTGGCCGGACCAATGGTGGCAATAATTTTAGTTCTCATGATAAGGATATTTTGTGATTTACAACATATTGTCAAGGCATATTGATATGTGAAACCGGTTTTAGTTTGAATACGCCCCTTTACAACTTCAGACGCACGCCTTTCTTATAATGGTTGGGGTGGTAAAGTGTGGTAAAAGGTGGTAGAGGTGACGTATGTATTTCAGAGGCCGATCCCACCGAAGTCTCGATAACAAAAGCAGAGTAATGCTGCCCACTGCCTTTAGGGACATCCTTCTCTCTCGCTCGGAAGGCGGGAAACTTGTCCTTACCACCTATGATAGGTGCGTAATGGGGTTTCCATTGCCTGATTGGGAAGAGTTCGAGCAAAAATTCCATCGATTAAAAAATCCATCTCTTAAGTTGCGTCATTTCCGAAGACTCGTTATTGGCGGAGCCGAAGAAATTGTTGTGGACAAGCAGGGACGCATCAGGCTTCCTGCTGACCATGTCTCGTATGGTGGGCTTCAGAAAGAAATCGTGCTTGTCGGACAGGGAAGTAAATTTGAGATTTGGGATAAAACCCGCTTCGAAGAACTTATGGCTCTCGATTTCGACGACGTGGCTGACGAATTAACAGAAAGCGGAATTGATTTTCCGATTTAGGAATAAGGTGACCAGTAATGACTTCCGAACAGGATAGCGCACAAGACCAGCAAATGTGGGACGATCATGTCTCCGTACTGCTGAACGAAGTGATAGACTACCTCGACCCTAAACCCGGTGGATACTATTTAGACGGAACACTGGGGCTTGCAGGGCACAGTGAAGCTTTGTTGAAAAAAGCAGATGGTAAAGCGCATCTTCTCGGTATCGATAGAGATTTAGAAACGCTTGAGCGCGCTCGAAAGCGTCTTGAGCCGTTTGGCGATAATGTTGTAACAGCCCACGCCAGATTCAGCGAATTTGAAATGGTTTTGCGGGATGTCAACTGGGATGAGCTTGATGGTGCACTTATTGATATCGGTGTTTCGTCAATGCAGATCGATCAGCCGGAACGAGGTTTCAGTTTTAAAACTGAAGGTCCGCTTGATATGCGGATGGACCCTTCCGGTGGTATGCCGCCTGCAAGCTCTATCGTTAACAAAGCGTCGTATGAAAAATTAAAATTTATTATTGGTCGATACGGTGAAGACCCTATGTGCGGACGTATTGCAAAAGCAATTCTCGAAGCCCGTTCCGTATCACCTATTGAAACAACAACGCAGTTGGCATCAATTGTTGAAAAAGCGTATCCGGCTAAGTGGCGCGCTAAATCCAGAAACCACCCTGCAACACGCACATTCCAAGCATTGCGCATGGTGGTTAACAGTGAGTTAGAAGAGCTGGAAGCATTTTTGAAGCGCATTTTGGATCACTTGCGCCCGGGTGGTCGCCTTGCTGTAATCACCTTCCACTCCTTGGAAGACCGTATGGTAAAGCGCATGTTCAAAGAAGAATCTACCGGATGCATTTGCCCAAAACAGATTCCTGTTTGTGTTTGTAATCATACCCCGAATGTTACGTTGATAACCCGAAAGCCAGTTACCGCAAGTGCGGAAGAGCTTAAAATCAACTCTCGTTCTTCAAGTGCAAAATTGCGCGTGGTTGAAAAATTGTAGCGGGAAGCCGATGGCAAAAAAGATTGATGTGTGGATTCTTGCATTGATTCTTTCTGGAGTACTCACACTGGCGTTGTGTTTAACCACTGTGTGGTTGAATATTGAGCAGGTGAATATGGGGTATGCCCTTAAAGAGCTTCAAGTAAGCGTCAACAAAAAGAAAGCACATACAGCCAGACTTCAGCTTGAGCGGGATAATTTGTTGTCTCCGTACCGATTAAAGAAAGAAGCCGCTCGACTTGGGATGCAAGCTGCTCAGGTCGGGCAAATACGCCGGATGGCTGAAACACCTGTTAAGGAATAATGGAGTGACTGTGGTCAAGGCAGCGCGGAAAAAACGAATTCCAGAACAAAAAGAAACGTAAAGAAACGTGAATCCGTTTTTAAAGGGCGGGACTGGAGTCGTGTGCGTTTTCTGTGTGTTGCTGCATTCATTGCGATATTATGGTGCTCCCTGTGGGGAAGAGCTTTCAGCTTGCAAGTTGTCGATCCGCAAGAACTGGGACGACGGGCACTGCGCCAGCATCTGACGTCGGAGCTGGTGACAGGACGTCGCGGAAAGATTCTTGATAGAGACAACAGAGTCTTGGCATCAACACTTGCCATTAAATCTGTGTTTGTGCGTCCATACGAAGTGGAAAGTCCGTATACAGTTTCTGTGCGTCTTGCAGGTATTCTTGGTGTTGATCCCAAGTTTATTCGGAAGAAAATCAGAAAAGGTCGCAACTTTGTCTGGATAAAACGAAAGATTGATGACCGCGCAGCAGCTGCAATCAAAAAGCAGGGGCTGAAAGGTGTCTACCTCCAGACTGAGTTTGGGCGGGTTTATCCGAACAAAATGTTGAGCGGCAACTTGCTTGGCTATGTTGGCATTGATGAAAAAGGTCTTGCCGGTATCGAATACGCGTTCAATAAAACCCTCACCGGTTCTTCCTCTAAATTTGTTGTGCAGCGCGATGCCGCAGGGCGCAGGCTCTTTTTGCAGGGCGCAGAAGAAACAACGCCTCTTCAGGGCGATGATATTAGCCTGACTATTGATTCGGAAGTGCAGTTCTTTGCTGAACAGGCAGTACAATACGCTGTTAATGCCTACGATGCGAAGTGGGGCGGCGCAATGGTTGTAGATGTTGCCAGCGGGGATGTTCTTGCGTGGGCACAGGCGCCGATGTTTAACCCGAACGTATTCGGACAATATTCATCCAGCCAGCGTCGCGATAGAATTGCTCAGGATGCCTTTGAAATGGGATCAACCATCAAACCATTTTTGATGGCAGCAGCACTTGAAGAAAATATTATTGAGCCTGATACGCTGGTTTTTTGTGAAAACGGAAGATGGCGTTTGCATAACGTCCGAATCCGTGACACGAAAAAATTGCAGTGGCTGACAGCAAAAAAAGTACTTTCCTACTCTAGTAATATTGGTACCGCAAAAATAGGGCTTGATCTTGGCGCAACCAAGTATAGAGACTATTTGGTGCGGTTGGGATTTGGCAAAAAATCTCCTTTACCGCTGGCAGGACAGTCGTCGGGGATTCTTCGTCCGCTGAAACGGTGGACGCAGGTTGACCTTGCCAACGCAGCTTTTGGTCAGGGCTTTTCGGCAACCATGCCGCAATTGGCAGAAGCCTATTTGGCGCTCGCTAATGGTGGCGTTCGAAAACCGCTTCGACTGGTAAAAAATTTTTCATTAGCTGAAAATGTGCAAAAAGAACGTTCGCAACGGATTTTTTCCGAAGAAACAGCACGGAATGTACTCGCGATGATGCAGGATGTTGTGGAACATGGCACAGGAAAAAGTGCTGCCATATCTGGTGTTTCTATCGGCGGAAAAACTGGGACAGCGCAAAAAGCATCCCGCAGCGGCGGCTATGGCGGCAAGTATACTTCGTCATTTGTCGGGCTGGTTCCGGCACAGAATCCGAGGTTCATCACATTAGTTGTTGTTGATGAACCCGCCAAAAACTATTACGGGAGCAAGGTTGCCGCGCCAGCGTTTAAAGAGATCGCAATGCGGTACATGGCTCTCAATGGCACATTGCCCGACTCTGAGCAGTCCCGTCTGTTTGCAACAACAGCACCGGCAAAACGGAAACCGACATATGGTGAACGACGTTTTGATGTAGGTGGCAAACCACAGATTTCTGGGGAATCAGTTCCTGATTTACGGGGTAAGTCGGTACGTTTTGCAATGGAAATTTATGCTCGTCAGGGCATTATTCCTTCTGTACAGGGGAGTGGTGCTTTTGTGAAAAAACAAAAACCGGCAGCAGGCGCAAAGTGGTCTGCCGGTGCTAAACAGCAATATATACTCTGGCTATCGGAGCAATCATAATATGGCGCAGACTATACCTATGGAACAGCTTGAGCAGCAGGTTGCGACTGGCTTGCTCACTCTGCATATTGATTCCCGCAAAGTAAAACAGGGAGACGTCTTTGTTGCGCTTCCCGGCGCTACTGTGGATGGCGGGAAATTTATCGAGAACGCCATTGAAAATGGTGCAGCATACATTGTGTGCAGCGAAGAAAATATTCCAGCAAACCCTGTAGATGCAGTGTTTGTTGTTACAGAAAATACAAAAGAAACTCTTGGCAGACTGGCATCTGCCCGTTTTGGCACTGCCAATCTTAATCTACAGCTTGTAGGTGTTACTGGCACAAACGGCAAAACAACCGTTACCAGTATCTTAGAATACCTTTTTGCTGAGGCAGGTCGCAAAACTGGTGTTATCGGCACGGTTGCATATCGCTGGCCGGGTACAGAAATTGTTGCCAACATGACAACACCGGATTGCCTTAAGTTGCATTCCCTGCTTTCCCGTATGGAAGCGGCGGGGGTTGAAAATGCATTCATGGAAGTTTCTTCACATGCGCTTGACCAGAACAGAACTGCCGGAATCCGTTTTGCCGGTGGTGTGCTTACAAACGTAACGCAGGATCATCTGGACTACCATGGTGATATGGAAACGTATTTTGATGCAAAGAAAAAGTTGTTCACCACTGTTCCTGATGTAGCCAAGCTGGGCGTAGTCAACCTTGACGATGCCTACGGCAAGCGTTTGCTTCCAGAGCTTTCCAACGGTATCGGTTTTACGCTGACTGGTGCTGATGTAGAAGGCTGCCGTGTCCTGCGTGGTGAGATTCTTGAATCCACAGTGGATGGCTTGAAACTCCATATGTCTTTTGAAGGGCAGGAGTGGAATATTACGTCACCGATGGTAGGTACGCATAATGCCTCCAACCTGCTTGCAGCTATGGCTGTAGGGGTGGGAATGGGGCTTACCATACAGCAAATGCAGAGCCTTTCCGGCTATACCGGAGTTTGTGGACGTCTTGAACGTATCCCGACTACTAAAGGCATTTACGCGTTTGTTGATTATGCACATACCCCTGATGCGTTAGTGAATGTACTGTCTGCATTACGCAAAACAGGATTTGAACGCATTATTACTGTGTTCGGTTGCGGCGGAGACCGTGACCGTACTAAGCGTCCTCTTATGGGGGAAGCAGTAGCAAAAGGAACTGATGTTGCGGTGCTTACATCTGATAACCCGCGTACAGAAAATCCTGACGCTATTCTTGAAGATGTGAAGCCGGGGCTTGCTGATTGTAAGGAAGTGCTTGTAGAGGTCGATCGTAAAAAAGCGATTGAGCTTGCAGTATCCATTGCAAAACCTGGTGACTGCATTCTTGTTGCCGGTAAAGGGCATGAAGACTATCAGGTTCTTGGCACTAAAAAAGTACCATTCAGCGATCAGGCAATCCTGAAGGAGTTGCTCTAGTGAAGTTAACGCTCGATCAGATTCAAAGCGCAATGGGGGCAGTAGGTTTTCTTGGTGATGCTGGAGAACTGGCACCTCTTGGTATACAGACTGACAGCCGCGTGCTTAAGCGTGGAGAATTGTTCTTTTGTATTTCAGGCGAGCGATTTGATGGTCATAACTTTGCTAAGGCGGCGTTAGAACGTGGCGCATGCGGTATTGTTGCAGAACGACCTCCGTTTTCCATGGATGAAATGATGGGGATGGAGTGTTGTGACGGTGGCGTACCATTGCTTATGGTACAGGATTGTGTTGCTGCGTTGGGCAAGCTGGCAACTCATTATCGCCAGCTTACACGAGCTATTGTCACCGGCATCACAGGTACGGCGGGAAAAACTACCGTAAAAGAGCTGCTTGCAGAAATTCTTTCCGTTCGTGGCGAAACAGCACGTAACCATTTGAACTTGAATAACCAGATTGGCTTGCCAGTATCCATACTTGGAGCAACTGGTGATGAAAAATATTGGGTTATGGAAGCAGGTATCAGCCAGCCGCACGATATGGATGAGCTTGGCGCTATTCTGCGTCCTGATCTGGGGATTATTGTAAACGTGGGAGAAGGTCACACAGAAGGACTGGGTGACAAGGGTGTTTCTCACTATAAATCGCAGCTTCTTAAATATATTCAGCAGGGTGGTGTCGGACTCGTTTCCGTAGATTATCCTGATCTGCTGGAAGCATGTGACAGAAAATTCGATGAAATGCGGTATTTCAGCATTAAAGATCCTGAATGTGCATACTACGCTGAATATGCAGGTGCAGTGTCAGAAGTGCAGGGGAAATATCACGTAAACCTTTGCGGAAAAGAATTTGATGTCACTGCGCCGTTTAGAGGCGCTTTTGCCGCTGAAAATGTTATAGCGGCGGCAGCAGCAGCGGATATTATGGGACTTACGTCCAAAGAAATTATTCAGGGATTCGAGCAGGCGACGTTGCCGGAAAAACGATTTAATTGTTCGCAACGCGGTAACTGGCTTGTCATTGACGACTGTTACAACTCGAATCCATTATCTTGTGCCCGTGCGCTGGAAACAGCTGCTGAACTGGCAGAAGATAAGCCGCTTGTTCTGGTGTTGGGTGAAATGCTGGAACTGGGGGAGCAGGCTTATGAGGCACATAATGATATTGGCAAAAAGATTACTGAATCTAAGGCTGATGTTGTGTGCTGGATTGGCAAAAATAGCACTGCGGTGAAAGATGGTCTTAATGAGACCGACTTTACCGGGGAATTCCACTGTGTGGAAACACCGCAGCAATTTCTTAACCTGTGCAAAACGCTCTGTGTAAACGACGGAACCATTTTATTCAAAGGTTCCCGTGGTAATAAGTTGGAGCGTTTTGTTTCTGTGTTCTGCGACAGCTTTTGTCCTAGCAGAACAACGGGGATAACTGGTGCTTTATAATCTGCTTTACCCGCTCAGTTCAGACCTGAGCTTTTTGAATGTATTTAAATACATATCGTTTCGAACTGTTGGAGCGTTGTTGACGGCGCTTGTACTTTCAATTGCTCTTGGTCCTTATTTTATTAACTGGCTTAAAAAAATTAAATGCGGACAGTATATTCAGTCAGAAGTAGCCTGTCATACCAATAAAGCCGGTACGCCTACAATGGGCGGCATTTTGATTGCATTTTCACTTATTACAAGCACATTACTCTGGTGTGATTTGAGTAACCCCTATGTGTGGCTTACTTTGCTTGTATACACAGGCTTTGCGCTTGTAGGGTTTGTGGATGACTATACGAAACTGCGTCGCAAAGAAAATCAGGGACTTTCTGCCCGTGCCAAGTTTCTTGGACAAATAGGTATTTCGGCAGTAGCGCTGTACCTGTTAGTACAGCTCCCTGCATATTCAACGGAACTGTATGTTCCACTCTTCAAAAATGTGAGTCCTGATCTGGGATTCTTTTATATTCCGTTTGCCATGCTGGTTATTATCGGCTCATCAAACGGTGTGAATCTGACAGACGGTATGGATGGTCTTGCTATCGTGCCGGTTGTCGTCACTACACTTGTCTACGGGGTATTCATTTATGTTGCCGGTCACGCCGCACTTTCGCAGTATTTGCAGGTCGCAGCGGTTCCCGGTGTAGGTGAAGTTACCGTATTTTGCGGGGCACTTGTTGGCGCAGGGCTGGGTTTCCTGTGGTTCAACGCGTATCCAGCACAGGTGTTTATGGGTGATGTAGGTTCACTTTCTCTTGGCGGTACTCTTGGGTTCATTTCAGTGCTCTGTAAGCAGGAACTGATGATGGTTGTCGTTGGCGGCTTGTTTGTTGTGGAAACCCTGTCGGTCATTCTTCAGGTAGGTTCCTACAAGTTGCGCAAAAAACGAATATTCAAGATGGCGCCTATCCATCACCACTTTGAAATAAGTGGTATTCCGGAATCTAAAGTCATTATCCGTTTTTGGATTATATCAATCCTGCTCGGTGTAATGGCTCTCAGTGTTCTCAAATTGCGTTAGGAGTTACTCGTGGAAAATAGACCACAGGTAGTTACGCCGGGATGTAAAGCTGTTGTCGTAGGCACTGGTCGTTCAGGTCAGGCTGCTGCTGCGCTTTTGCATTCCCTTGGTGCTTCTGTACGTATTGTGAATATGAATGAGGAATCTGTTCCGGACTCCTTCCGTAAAGTAATAGCTGAGTGCGGTTTTGAAACCGCGTTCGGTCCTCATACCGCAGAGCAATTTGCAGGTGCAGATATTGTTGTGCCCAGTCCGGGCGTTCCTATGCTCAAGCTTGCTGCGTTTGTTCCTGAACAAGCTGTTGTGTTGGCAGAGATGGAGCTTGCATGGTCATGCATCCCCGATATTCCAGCCATCGCTGTGACGGGAACAAACGGTAAGACAACTACTGTCCGTCTTTGCGATGCAATGCTTCGCAAGGCAGGAAAGCGCGTGTTCCTTGGTGGTAACATCGGGACGCCGCTCAGTGAGTTTGTATTGGAAAAACAAACAGCGGATGTGCTTGTTTTGGAAGTCTCAAGCTTTCAATTGCAAACATGCCGTCACTTCCGCCCATCCGTGGGGCTGTTGCTAAACGTTACAGAAGATCACCTCGATTATCACCACGATATTCAAGAATACATTGATGCCAAGTTGCAAATGTTTTCCAACATGAAAGAGGGGGATGCGGCATTGCTTGGCGAAAATGTTCAGGCACTTGTTGCCAAGGCAGCGAATGCCGGACTTCAGCAGGCTGACGTCAGTGTATTTTCTGATACTGGACGCTTTGCATCCGCTTCATTGAAAGGTGAGCACAACCGATTGAATATGGAAGCTGCCTTTGCTGCGACCAGACAATTCGGAGTGTCGCTTGATGATGCTCTTGCAGCTGTAAAAGATTTTTCTGCTGCCCCTCATACGTTGGAAGTTGTTGCTGAAGGTAACGGAATTGTTTTTGTGAACGATTCTAAAGCGACAACCGTTGATTCTGTGCGGGCGGCACTGGAAAGCTTTGCAGAACCTGTATTGCTTCTTGCCGGTGGTCATTATAAAGGCGGCGATCTTACATCTCTTACTGATTTGCTGAAAAAGCATGTTCGTGCTGTAGGTCTGTATGGTGACAGCAAAGAGGTGTTTGAATCTGCTTGGACTGGCGTTGTTGATCTGGAGTGGCATGAGGCTATGGAAGATGCTGCCCGATCCTTGATGCAAAAAGCGCAGGAAGGCGACGTAATGCTGCTTTCTCCTGCGACGTCCAGCTTTGACCAATATGCAAACTACAAAGCACGCGGCGATGATTTTACACGAATTGCCCGTAACCTCAGTGAATAACATAAGAAAGAAGCCGAAATTCCGGCTAGGCGTGGAGTCATTGCATGGCTGATAAACGACAGGACACAACCATCTCACTAGACTGGATACTGTTAATTGCAGTCCTGTGTGTTCTTGCGTTCGGGCTGATAATGGTTCTGAGTTCCAGCGGCATTATGGCAGAGCGTAACTTTGGTAGTAAGTACCACTTTTTCCAGAGACAATTGATGTTTGCAGGCATTGGGCTGATAGTTATGGGCTTTTGCTCCATGCTGCCGAAACGCCTTATCTACGCGATGCACTATCCGTTGCTTGGTGCGACCATGTGCGCGCTGATAATTACGCTTTCCCCGTTAGGGGTAAAGGTAAACGGTGCAAGCCGTTGGATAAGTATAGGACCTTTTTCGGTTCAACCAATGGAATTTGCGAAGATTTCTCTGGTGCTTTACTTGTCGTATTTTTTCAGCACAAAGCAGGAACTTGTTAAAACGTTTTCCAGAGGTGTTCTTCCACCTTTCCTTATAACTGCTGTTTTATGCGGATTACTGTTGCTCCAGCCTGATTTTGGCGGCGCGGCAGTATTGGCAGCATTACTTTTCTTTATGTGCTGGTACGGGGGGACACGTCCTCTGTATCTAGGCGGTTCTGGTTTGCTCGCACTCGGTGCAGGGTATCTGCTTATTGTGCAGTCACCATACCGATTCAGACGTTTGCTGGCTTTTCTTGATCCTTTTAAGGACGCAGATAGCATCAGTTATCAGCTTGTACAGTCTCTGTATGCCTTCGGTTCTGGCGGATTCAGCGGACAGGGACTTGGTGCAGGTAAACAAAAACTGTTTTATCTGCCGGAAGCACATAACGATTTTATTATGGCTGTTGTCGGCGAAGAACTCGGTTTTCTAGGAATGTCCCTCTTTTTTCTGTTAATGGGAACAGTGCTGTTTAGAGCATTTGTTATTTCCTATAAGCAGACAGAACTTCGGGATAAATTTATCACCTTTGGACTGACTCTTATTATCTCTCTTGGCGCTGTGTTGAACCTAGCTGTAGTAATGGGTGCTGCTCCTCCAAAAGGAATTGCCATGCCGTTTATGAGTTATGGTGGTAGTAACCTTATTGCTATGCTGCTTTGCACTGGTCTCTTATTGAATTTTTCCCGTTCGCAAGTTGAGCGCGAAGAGTGGGGTAGAAAATGAAACGAGTAGTATTAACCACTGGCGGTACTGGCGGGCATGTTTTTCCTGCTTTGGCTGTTGCCGAAGAAATTCGTAGACGTTTTCCGAATGTTGAGTTTCTTTTTATTGGCGGAAAATACGGTCCAGAACGGCAGATGGTAGAAAAAGCAGGTATCCGGTTTGTAGGATTACCTGTACGCGGCGTACTTGGTCGCGGCATAAAAGCAATCGGCGCAGTGGTTGGGCTTGGTTTATCCACACTCAAATCTATGCGCATTATTCGTAGTTTTGCACCGGACGTTGTTATCGGCTTTGGCGGGTATGCTGCTGTTGCCGGATGTCTGGGTGGGAAAGCATGCGGTATCCCCGTAGCAATTCACGAGCAGAACTCTGTTCCCGGACTAACAAACAGATTGTTGAGCAAAATTGCACAGCGAATTTTTATCTCATTACCGGATGAACATGAATATTTTGAACCAGATTACACCGTCCTGACTGGTAACCCTGTACGTGCAGCCATTGCGGATATTCGCAGTGCATCAAAAAAGTATGACGCTGCTGCACCGTCTGTTTTGATTTGTGGCGGAAGTCTTGGCGCAAAAGCTGTGAACAGTGCAGTGGTGGATATGCTGCCTACTCTTAAAGAGCTTGGCTGTTCTGTCCATCATCAGACTGGCAAGGCGGATTATGAGCGTATTAAGTCCGCCTATGTTGCAGCGCAAATGCAGAACTGCATCGTTGAACCTTTTGTAGACGATATGGCAGCGGCGTACGCTTCTGCTGATCTGGTCATCTGTCGAGCTGGGGCAACAACCATTGCCGAGCTGACAGTTGCTGGAAAACCTGCACTGTTTATTCCTTTCCCTCATGCAACGCATAATCACCAAGTGCATAATGCCCGTTATCTGGAAACAAAGGGCGCTGCTGTTGTGGTGGAAGAACATGAGCTTGTTCAAAAAGATATGAACGCACTTGTGACTGAGTTATTGCAAAGTAACGAAACGCTCCAGTCTATGAGTGATGCAGCGAAAAAACTTGGTAGACCAGAAGCCGCAGCAAATGTTGTGAGCTGTATTCTTGATTTGCTGCCCAAAGCTCCCCTTGAATCTCTGGTGCATCCTTACAAGGATGAGCCGGAAACTAATGAATCAACGGATTAGAATATGATTTCTAAAATTAAAAATATTCACATGGTCGGCATTGGCGGTTCTGGTATGAGCGGCATTGCTGAAGTGTTACTTAATCTTGATTTCACCGTGTCCGGTTCAGACCTGTCTGACGGTGCACCTGTGCAGCGCCTTCGTGCTCTTGGGGCAACTGTTAATATTGGACACGCGGAAGAGAATATTACGGATGCACAGGTTGTTGTGCGATCTACAGCTATTTCTGAAGAGAACCCAGAAATCAAAGCAGCTGCAAAGCTGGGGATTCCTATTATTCCTCGTGCCGAGATGCTTGCAGAGCTTATGCGCTTGCGCCTTGGTATCGCCATCGCCGGAACTCATGGCAAAACGACAACCACCTCATTAACCGCAGCTATTTTTGACGAAGCTAATACAGACCCTACCGTTATCATCGGTGGTCGTTTGAATGCTTACGGTGCTAACGCTCGTTTGGGTGCAGGTGAGTTTTTGATTGCGGAAGCCGATGAGTCTGACGGCTCGTTCTTGTGTTTATTCCCGATTATCACTGTTGTTACCAATGTAGATTGCGATCACCTCGATTTTTACTCCGGTCAGGAAGAAATCGATGCTGCATTCATCCAATTTATGAACAGCGTTCCTTTCTATGGAGCTAACGTAGTTTGTGGTGATGATAAAGGGGTTCAGCGTCTAATCCCGCAAGTAAAACGGCGGGTTATTACCTACGGTTTCGATGAAGAAAACGATATCCGTGCTGTTGAAAAGTCCTGTAGGGAAAAATCAGAATTTACTGTTTTTGTGGATGGAAAAGAAGTTGGCGATGTGCTGCTTTCTCAACCGGGACGTCACAATATTTTAAATGCACTGGGCGCAATAGGTGTCGCAATTGAGTCCGGCATTGCCCCTGAAAAATGTATTTCCGGTTTGACGGGTTTTAATGGCGTTGGACGTCGCTTTGAGCGTAAAGGTGAACGTAACGGTATACTCGTTATTGATGATTACGGTCATCATCCTGTAGAGGTTGCAGCCACTATCCATACCGCTCGTCAGTGTTTTCCTGACCGCAGGCTGGTTGTGGCGTTTCAGCCGCACCGTTTCAGCCGCACGCAGGCGTTGTTCGGTCAGTTCTGCACTGCATTTGAAGGTGTAGATAAATTATTGCTGACTGAGATTTATCCAGCATCAGAATCTCCGATTCCGGGCATTAATGGCGAATCATTAGCGCACGGCATTCGACAGGCGTCTTCCACTAAGGTTGAATATTGTGAAGATTTCGCGGCTGTATCTGCAAAGCTACCGGATGAACTGAAAGAAGGTGACGTGTTTATTACCCTAGGCGCGGGCAACATTTGGACTGTCGGTCAAGGGTATTTGGACGGAGCTAACTAATGGCAATTACTGTTCACCAATCATTTTCATTCAGCAAACGTACGACGCTTCGCATGGGCGGCAACGCTCTTGCAGAGGTTGTGTTGACACATGCTGATGATTTTGAGCAGTTACCGGAAATTCTGCAATCGCTGGGTGGTGAGCCGCTTGTTATCGGGCGGGGTAGTAACTTGCTTGCCAAAGATGGTGACCTGCCCGTTGTAATAGTTAATCCGGCGATCACTAGTGAGCCTGCGTGTATTGAGGATTTAGGCGAAAGCGTTTTAGTATCTGTCGGGGCGGGCTACCGCCTGCCTCGTTTTTTACATTGGTGTGCTGCGAACGGGTACGCTGGGCTGGAAGGATTAGCTGGAGTGCCGGGAACTGTCGGTGGAGCTGTAGCTATGAACGCCGGATCGTACGGCTGTGAAGTTGCCGACTGTTTAGTCTCTGTAGAAGTTTTTACAAAAAAAACTGGCAATGCAGTGTTCAAAAAAACAGATGTTGTATTACAGTATAGACATTTTTCTATTCCGGCTGTAAACGATCAACCCGTTATATTGAACAGCACCTTCAAATTGCGTAAGAGTGATCCTCAAAAAATAAAAAATGTTATTGATGATAATCTAAAGAAGAAAAAAGCAACTCAACCCGTTTCTGCACATAGCGCAGGCTGTGTTTTTAAGAATCCAGAGCAAGGTGTTAGCGCAGGTAGATTGCTAGATGATGCTGGATTTAAAGGAAAAAATTTCGGCGGTGTTGCTTTTTCTCCGATGCATGCAAATTTTCTTATTAACATAAATAACGGCACAAGCGAGCAAGCGTTTGAGTTGTTACATACAGCACAACAGACTGTTTTGAACCAGTTCGGCTATTCATTACAGTTGGAAGTCAAAGTAATCGGATAAAGCATAATGGCTGCTAGAAGGAAAAAAAAAGCACCTTTACCCTTAGTGAAGAAAAGCTATAGACGTTTGTTTTCCGATTTTTTCCATGCAAAATCTACTTCTTTGTTGCTTTCTTGGGCGATAACCCTCTTTACTGGATCGGCATTTATTGTCATAATAAGTATTGGACTGTTATTCAGTTATCGTTTCATTACAAACAGTAGTTTTTTTGCGGTACAAAAAATTCAAATTTCCGGAAATGTTCGACTGGAACAAGATGATGTTTTGAATCTTGCTCATCTTAAAAGTGGTGACAATAGTATCGCAGTAAATATTTCAGAGATAGAATATAAACTGCTACGCAGCCCTTGGGTAGATAGCGTATCAGTTAAGCGTCAGTTGCCGGGTAATCTCGCCATTACCATTAAAGAGCGGGAACCGCGCTATTGGATGCGGCAAGAAAACCGTATCGTGTATGCAGATGAAAAAGGAAACCCCATTGACTATGTTGGCACGTATAAGTTTGCCTCCCTCCCTTTTTTGTCTGTAGATGCCGGAACAGAACATCTTTTGCAGCGTTTGCCGCAACTGCTGGCAGAACTTGATTCGTCAGGACTGCCGCTCGCATCGCAAAATGCTGCATGGATAAAGCTTAGCCTGAGCGGTGGTATTACGTTGTTTCTGGAATCGGAAAATATTCTATTGAGTATTGGAGTAGAAAACTGGACTTCTAACTTGCGCCATCTTGTCGCAACCATTGACGATATGAAGCGGCGTAGCGAATTTACAAATATTCGCAGCATTAAGGCGGAAGATCGAAATGTCTGGATTAATACTAGTACTTCCCAATCGGCAAGCTAGATAAAGAGGAGTGTTGCATGTCTAAATCAGACCTCATTGTGGGCCTTGATATTGGAACGACAAAGATTTGTGCCGTAGTCGGAGAGCCTTCTCCGAGCGGGGTCGATATTGTTGGCATCGGAACAGCTCCGTCCACTGGTTTGCGTAAAGGTGTAGTGGTAAACATTGAGCAGACAGTGCAGTCAATAAAGAAGGCTTTAGAAGAAGCTGAACTGATGGCTGGCTGCGAAATTGCCTCTGTGTATACCGGAATAGCTGGCAGCCACATCAAAGGATTTAACAGCCATGGCGTGATTGCTGTTAAAGGCGGAGAAGTGTGCAGTAGAGATGTGGATCGCGTGATGGATGCGGCGAAAGCTGTTGCTATTCCGCTTGATCGTGAAGTTATCCACACATTGCCACAGGAATTTATTGTTGATGATCAGCATGGTATTGCTGATCCGCTCGGCATGGCGGGCGTCCGTCTTGAAGTTAGGGTGCATATCGTAACAGGTGCAGTGACAAGCGCACAAAATATTGTACGTTCGTGTCACAGAAGCGGTCTTGATGTTTCCGATATTGTGCTCGAAGCATGGGCGTCTTCCAAAGCTGTACTTACAGCGGAAGAAAATGAAATTGGTGTTGCACTGGTCGATATTGGTGGGGGAACTACTGATATTGCTGTGTTTGCTGACGATTCTGTCAAGCATACCGCGGTGCTTCCACTTGGTGGACAAAATCTTACCAATGACATTGCTTTTGGTTTGCGTACTCCAATGGTGAGTGCGGAAAAAATTAAAATGAAGTACGGCTGTGCACTCGCTGAAATTGTGCAGGGTGACGAAGTTATTGAGGTGCCAAGTGTTGGCGGAAGAGAGCCACGGAAGCTTTCTCGTCAGGTTTTGGCAGAAATCTGCGAACCTCGTATGGAAGAGATCCTGACCCTTGTAGATCAGGAACTTATCCGTTCCGGCTTTAAAAACCTTATTGGTGCCGGTATCGTTTTGACTGGTGGCACTTCTCTTATTGAAGGCTGTCAGGAGCTTGGTGAGCAAATCTTCGGTCTTCCAACGCGAATTGGATACCCGCGCGGCGTAGGCGGTCTTAAAGATGTAGTAAACAGCCCTAAATTCGCAACTGCGGTTGGTTTACTTAACTATGGCTCTGAAAAAGAAGATTTTGATATCCATTTCAGTAGCAGTAGTCCTAATCGTGAAAGCACCATGTTTACCCGCGTGCTTTCGACAATGAAAAAATGGTTTACAGATGTCTCTTAGACGCTCCTGTAAGTAGTAATACGTTAATGGGTCTACAAGTAACCTAGGTATTGGCAAAAGGAGAGGCGTATGGAATTTCATGAAATTGAAAACGACAGCCAAGCGAAGATAAAGGTTGTCGGCGTTGGTGGCGGCGGAGGCAATGCTGTCAACAACATGATTAGCTCCGTACTGAAGGGTGTTACGTTTATTACTGCAAACACTGATGTACAGGCGCTGAACAATTCTCAAGCAGAAATTAAAATTCAACTTGGCGATAAACTTACTAAAGGTCTCGGCGCAGGCGCTAACCCTGCTGTTGGACGTGAAGCAGCTCAGGAATCTATTGACCAGATTCGCAATGCTATTGGCGAAGCGGATATGGTTTTTGTTACCGCTGGCATGGGGGGCGGCACCGGTACTGGTGCAGCACCTGTTATTGCACAGGTAGCAAAAGAAATGGGTGCTCTTACCGTTGGTGTAGTAACCAAGCCGTTCTTTTTCGAAGGAAAAAAGCGTCAGGAAGCTGCTGACGCTGGTATAGAGGCATTTCGTGAGCATGTAGATTCACTTATCACCATTCCAAACGATCGTTTGCTTTCTTTGGCTTCCAAAAAAGCAACTTTTGTAGAAATGCTCAAAAAAGCTGATGAAGTATTATACTTCGCAGTCAAAGGTATTTCTGACCTCATTATGGTTCCGGGTCTTATCAACCTTGACTTTGCTGACGTAAAAGCAGTCATGGGTGAGTCTGGCTTGGCTATGATGGGTTCCGGTAGCTCTATTGGTGAAGGCCGTGCGCGTGAAGCTGCAATGAAGGCTATTACCAGTCCGCTGCTGGAAGATGTATCCATTGATGGCGCTCGTGGTGTTCTTATGAACATTACTTGTGGTCCAGACCTTACCATTGATGAAGTCAGTGAAGCAGCTGGCGCAATTCAGGAAGCAGCACATGATGATGCACGTATCTTCTTTGGTACTGTATTTGATGATACTGTTGGTGATGAAATGCGTATTACAGTTATTGCTACTGGCATTGACACCATGGATACAGGTACCCAGGGAAACGGATCAGGCGTTGCGGTTAACAGCAATGGTGCACGCAGCGTAACGTCTCTTTCATCCGCGCGTGCTAGTGCACCGCGTGCTGAAGCTGCTCCAGCTCAGCAGGCACAAGCATATCAGGCTCCACAGTCACAGGCTCCAGCGCAGCCAGCTCCAGCAGCTCAGCCAACTCCGGCACAAGCACCTGCTTCAGCTTCTGCAACTCCGTCTGTTCAACCTGTACAGCCAGTACAACCAGTACAGCCTGTTCAGCCAGTAGAGCCGGTTCAGACTGCACCTCAGAGTGTCCAGCCTGCTCCTGTTCAAGCTGCGCCGCAGCCGGTTAGAGAGCCTGCTCCAGCACCGCATGTTGAACCAAAAATGGATATCACTCATCCAGAACCAGCACGCGAAGGATATGCTTTTAAGGCTGACGACACTAATGTGCCAACATACATTCGTCGCAGTGCACAGGCTGCACAGCGCGCACATAAAGTTCGTCATGCTCATGAGCCAGGAAAAGATACTTTTGTTTTCGAAGAAGACTTTGAAATCCCGTCTTTCATTCGTAAGCAAGCAGATTAAAAATGAAGGCGCACTTATGTGCGCCACTAAGATCGTCAGAGCTTGTTTTTTTCGGGGGAAAATAACGCTCTCTAGCGATCTTGCGTTTAAGATAGTAGACCCTGTCTCTGAGCAGTATTCACGCCTCTCTGCTTAGAAACAGTATGAAGCGCTGTTCGGTTTTACCGAACAGCGCTTTTTCTTTTTGAAGATAGAGTTGCAATGGGACTGGCTATTGATGCCGTTTTATGTGGAAAACTGCTCGCCCTTCAGCTTGCAAGGTGTCTGGTGTGGAGGCGCTGAAGATTTTAATATGCACGTTTGCTATAGATTTTGAAAGCATGCGTACCTCGCCTTCTCCTATTAAATCTTCCAGCATAGCTGGACGCTGATAATCTACTCGCAGGTCAATAGTCGCGGTTTTGTCTTCAGGGGCAAGGTGTGTCCATAAAGAAGATGCAGCAACAATATCAACAAACATCGCAGATATCCCACCGTGTAATATTCCACGTTCCATGTTCCCACCGAACTCAGGTTTATAAGGCAGTTGTAGCTTTATGAAACCGGGTTTGGCTTCAAGAACTTGGATGTTGAGAAACGAATGAAATGGGCTGCCGGATTCGATAAAGTCTATAAGTTCGTGATGAATATCGTTCATCGGTGTATTCTATGGATAAACATTCTTTCCTGCAATATGACTGAGAAGTTGTCTGCATCATTCATTCGGCAGATCACATGATTCTGTTCCAGTGGTTTCGCCAGTCGCATCTTCGCGCACTTTTTTCATGCGTTGTTGGGCATGTTGATTGAATATATGCAAAATTCCCATGCCGCCGTGTCCAAAGTAAAAGAGTACAAAAGGTATTGCCACAATGCGGTGGGCAGCGAGAATGTCCCATGATATATCCAGATTTTGAAGCCAGCAGACAAAAAAGAAGAAGCCCAAGGTGGTAAGGAGTAGCTGTATAATAAGTCCTAGTCCTTGTACTACTGCACCTAGTCCTCTAGGGCGTAACCTTGGAAGTTGCATTTGTTCAAGAATAATGAACGGGCGGGTTTCTTTATCTACTTTTTTTAGATCACTAACTTTGAGTCGTATCTGGAAAAGTGTTTTGAAATCATCTTTTATTTCGGCAAATTTTCCGAATGCATACGGATACAGCCATTCCAATCCTTTTCGTTTTATCACGTCGTAGCTGAAAAAAATTGTTACACCGAGCAACACAAGCCCGTTTAGCATGTGTAGCCATGTTGCAACAAAGTGGTATCCAATGTGCGAAACATTGCCGTCAGGTAAAAATGCTATAAATGGCGCAGCAATAAGCTGCACGGTTGTTCCTAGCATAATGTAAACGTGAGGGTATCTGATTCGTTTTAATCGCTGATGGGTTTTGAAATATGTGGTGAAAATGTTTCCAAAACACGAGGTTAAAAAGCTTAGTGATATTTTTTTGCGCCGCATATAGTTCTCCATATGTTGAATCGAACTATATTTTACGCAGTGTGGTAGCTGGCAAATAGGATTTTTTGTGAAAGCGAGTTGGGGGAAGAATGGCGGGATGCTGTGGTGGTGCAGGGGAAAACAAAAACCGAGGGGGTGTCGCCTTGTATGCGCTCCCCCTCGGTTAGGTTATTATGCATTACGAATTCACTTGAATTACATGAAAATTTTCTAGCTCGCGGCATCAAGCGTTGTAATGGTTGTCCAATCTTGTGTCTTTGCTTCTCGGTATGCACGCTGGAAATTACGCTTAACTTTCTGGCGAGTGAAGTATGGAATATATAAATTCAGTTGGCTACGATAGATGCGACGGTTTTTTTGAAAATCAATTAAAACAGGAGTGTTGTCGTCACGTACAAGAATATTCCTGAGTGCTACACCAAAGTGATCGAGCGAATGCTTGTGGAACACATCGCGTCGCAGCTGTTCTAATTTATGAAAGAATGCATCTGGCAGAGGAGTACCTTTGTAATGATCTAGACTTGGAGCTGTTGTTCCTTCGCTAGTCATAACTCGCTCCATAACAAGCCCTCGTTCTCCGCATGAGGTCATGTGCATGCCGTCAATGTGTACAAAGTTTTCTTTAAGTGCATCAGGTACATGCTTAATGATTTTTTGATAATTGGAGTATTCAAATTCAAGCATGTTATCGATGCCGTATTTTTTCTTTGCAACAAGATTCGGATCGGGCTTGTCACCACGGTAGCTACGGTGCGGTGCCAGCACTTTAACACACATATCCGGTGCATCTTTAACAACATAGATATTACTCCAGCCACCGACTGAAGAAATTAACTCGCCAAGTTCAATCATAATTCTCTCTATACAATCATTAAATACTACTGGGGCAAAGACTGGGTTGTAGCGTCTTGCAAAACACTTATCAAGCTCCAGTAAGGGGGATGTCCATAAACGGAAGATTTTATATGGAGGCGAGGAATGTTTTTCCCTGAGATAGGCGCGGGTAAGGTAGGCAGACTAACGTTGGGTATGTTCTTGGCACGTAAAAAAAGGTCTCGCAATTGCGAGACCTT